>CAZJBZ010000024.1:16667-19801 GCA_964543975.1 uncultured Spirochaetales bacterium | reverse complement strand
GAGCAGACTTCCGAAACGGAAGAAGATAAAACCGGAGCTGATTATCAGGAAATCGACCGCACAGAAAAAGAATATTTCAGTCCCGCCGAAAAAGAAGAATTAGCCTGTGGATGGGTGCAGTCCCGCTCCCATGGCAGCTCTTTCAGACCTCAGTCAGTCCCTTTAACTCTTCGATATAATCTTTTACCATCGGATAGAGTTCCTTATACCGGTCGTACTTCTCCCGGTAGTAGGAGCGGTGTGCGGGATCGGGCTCGAACCGTTTGTCCAGCTTCACCATCGCTTCAGCCCCCTCTTCCGCCGACGCAAAAACACCCGTTCCTGTTCCTGCCAATATCGCTGCGCCTAAAGCGCCCGCTTCCGTTATATTGGGCCGCACAAAGGGGGTTTCCATAATATCGGCACACATCTGGACCATGATGTCGGACTTGCTTCCGCCGCCCACCGGTCTGTACGAGCTAATCTCGATGCCCGCTTCGGGAAGCATGGTTATGCATTCGAGAAGGGAAAAGTTGTTCGCTTCAACTATGGCCCGCAGGATTTCTCCCCGTTTTGTTTCCAGGGTCAATCCGAGTATCCCTCCCAACGAGTCGAATATGAAATCGGGAGGGCCCATGGGAGAAAAGTGGGGCAGTACCATAACTCTGCTGGGAGGACCGGGTATTTCCGAGAACAACGTCGGATAAACATCGCCGCCTGCGTCAGCCAAACGCCGATGCTCATCCCCTGCATACGTGTCGCGAAACCATTTAATAATCGAACCGCCCATGTTGTAGATGAAGGTGGCGTACTTATCGCTTACCGCATGATGTTCGGTGTTAAGGCCCGCCTCGAGCATCACCGAGGAATTCTTTCTGCCGCTGAAAACGGGAACAATGCAGACGAAAGTACCCATTCCGTACATGGCGCTTCCGCCTCCGACTACACCGCACCCTAAGGCGTTGGCGCACTGATCGTGCGCGCCGGTAAGGAGTACAGTCTCCGGGGACAGATGAAGCTCTGAGGCAAGCGCCCGGTCGATCTTCCCTACCTCCGTCCCCGACGGAACGGTCCTCGGCAACTTTTCACGATCGATTTCCGCTGTCTGCAGCAGTTTCTCCGACCAGTCTCTTTTTTCCAGGTCGAACAGAAGAGTTCTGTTTGCCAATGAATAGTCGGCAGCCGGTTCGCCGCCCAGCATGAAAAGGACAAAACTGCCCCACAAAAGCAGTTTGTAGGTCTTTTCATACAATTCGGGCCGATTCTCTTTTATCCATATCAATTTTGTTATGCCGTACTGGTTGCCCCACGGATTACCGTTAATCGCGTACAGCTCTTCAACGGGGAGAGCATCCCGGAGCCGTTCGACATACTCTTCACCACGAAAATCGAAGTTGAGAATCGACGGTCCCAAGATTCGACGGTCTTCACTGACCGGGACCACCGCCTCGCCCATGGAAGCGACGGAAAGGGCCGTAACCGGATCACCGGAAGCGGTTTGGGCGGCGGCATCCCGAATTGTACGCCGTATCTTCTCCCAGACGACTCCGCTGTCGAGTTCCGATTGGCCCGGTTTCGGGTGCATCGTATCGTACTCGTTGTACGTTTGAGTCAGGATGGTTCCTGCTTCCGAAAAGATGACCGCCTTACAACCTGTGGTTCCGACGTCCAATCCCATGAGACTCATGTTGTCCTCCTACTATCCCGGCAGGCCTGCATATTATTGGTGGCTGCTACGCTACCCGTCCGGGGGTGTCGTGTTTATCTCGGCACCAATTTGCCGGCCGTGCCGCTCTGCTCAAAATAGTCGCGCATGATCTCGGTTACACGATCGTAGACAGCTTTCTGTCCGTCTTCAACCTTACCGGTACTTCGCATCCCGGTTTCGTAGGCCTGTCGGATGTCCGTTCCAATGTTAATTTTTGCGATACCACGCTTTATCCCTTCCAGGACGAACTCCCGTTTGATGCCCGATCCTCCGTGCAGGACGAGAGGCAGTCCGATTGCCCGGGTCAGTTTATCGAGGTGTTCCAGGTTGAGTTTCGCCTCCACCTTCTTCTTGTCCCGTTTTGCCGCGGAGATGGCCCCGTGGATATTACCGGCCGCCACGGAAAGCCAGTCACATCCCGATTCGGCTGCGAACCGCTTCGCCTCATCCACGTCGGTAAACCCCTTCCCCGTGGCGAAGAGTTCTTCGTAGGGCGGAAGGGGCCCCTCTTCGTGACCTAGCACCGCGCCCAACTCCGCCTCGACAGGAATGCCCGCCGCGTGCGCGGCGTCCGCTACTTTTTTGGTCGCTTCGATGTTTTCATCCAACGGGAGACGAGAGCCGTCCACCATGACGGAGCCGTATCCTTTCTCGATCGCCCTGCCGATATCGGCGAGATAGTCGACCCGTTTATTATCTTCATCGATGACCGGAACGTGGTCCAGATGGATCCGGATATTATTCGGTTCATCATACTTCTTGTATTCATCAAAAACCGCCTCCAAGCTTCGGCTTTCGAATTTGACCCACTCAAGCCGAGCGACAGCTACGAAAGCGAACGCGTCCTGGTCGCGGACCGCCTCGATGACCGGTTTCATCATCGGCAGATAGGGGATGTTGAACGCGGGGATTACCAGCTTTTCTTTCCACGCTCGTTTCATAATTTCATTGTTGTCGGACATCTTTTTCTCCTTCACTATTGGTGGTGCCGCGGGCGGTGGTTGCGATTCGGTGGTGTGCCCCGCACTCCTTTCTTGTTGTTTTAAATCGTTGCCTGGGGTATGGTCACGTCCCACCCCTTATAGTACGAAAGTGCTTCGAAAACAGCAGGCAGCACACGGCCTGGGACAAGACTGACGTGGTGCCTGAATCCGCCGAAACCGATGTTAAGCAGAACGTCCTGAAGACCTTCGATTTGGGCCACCCCGGCACATCCGAAAAACTCATTCGGAATCGGTTCATCGGTAAAACTACCCTCGCCCACATACATGGTACAGATACCGTCCTCAGTGGTCATGCTTCCGAAGGTGAAATCCATGGGAGCGATCCGCCCCTGGTTGCAGCCGAAACTGCACCCTTCGCCGACAGCGTTTTTCAGAATAGCGTGTTCGGTAATCGTCCCCTTACCCGCCATGAGGCTTGGCGGTACCGGACCGCAGTGAAAGAG
>CAZJBZ010000024.1:0-16657 GCA_964543975.1 uncultured Spirochaetales bacterium | reverse complement strand
CGAACCGCCCCGCCATGGCGGCGGCCGATCCCTTGATCCGGCCGCACTCGGTCATCAGACTGCGCGGCACCGGCCCGCAATGGAAGAGGATGCACTTGTCGTCGTCATCACCATAGTTGTTGTTCCAATCCAGACAGGTGGCGGGACCGTCGGAGGCCTGCCGCAAAGCGAACATCGCCACAGCGTTCCCAACATCGACCTCACACGCGGTAGGAATTCCTCGATCGTTCAGCTCTCCCAACAGAACGCAGGGTGAAATTCCCAACTGCTCCTGCATCTCGATCCAGCAGCGGACGGCAAGAGAATCGAGTTCCAGCTCTTCGATGTATTGATCGATAACCACACCCAGTCGTACAAGGTTGTCCACGGCCGAATCCGCGATTCCGCTCCAATCCGCCAACCCGGTCAGCCTCTCCTTTTTCGATTTATACACATCGATCTTCGGATCAACACTCTTCATTCGGGCAAAAGTATCTGCAAGATCGACTGTTTCCATGGTAATATCGTGATGTTGAAGGGTAATTTCATCGATCCGCACCGTCTTGAACGCGGTTGTCCGTGCTCCGATCGCTCCTACCTTCATGTCCTTCATCCCCTCCACCACTCGACATACCCGGTCGAAATGGTCGATATTCTCCGCGAACCGTTCGCTCGACGGAGCGGCAACATGAGGTTTTAATGCGGTAAAGGGAATGTCCGCCTGGTGAAACACATCCATGATGGAAAACTTGCCGCAGAAGGCGTCCCGCCTGTACTCGGGGGCCATCTTAGCAAACTCATCCGGATAGGCGTGAATAAAAATGGGAACATCTGCGTGTTTGAGCGCAGCTAACGCACCGTTTTCATCACCGAAATTCGGCAGGGAAAGAATTACTCCGCCAAACTCCCCCCTGTGCTGTTCGAGAAACTCGGCGAATTTCTTTCCCTCGGCAGGAGTTTCCACCGCACCGAAGCGGGTTGCATCCGAAGGCATCATCAGGACCTTATGCCCCATTCCTTCCAAAACCGACGAGACTTCCTTCCGTGCCGATTCCATAAGCGAACCGGGAAAAAAGCCGCGGTTTCCAAAATAGAGTGCAAACGTCGTTTTCTGATTACTCATAACTTTCTCCATTTGAAAATGATTCTAATTGAGAAGCGTACCATTCTGTTGTATAACTGTTCCGATGATTTGTCAAACGGCAGCAATCCATAAGGTAAGCCGTGGGGCTTCGTCAAGGGAGATGGTTAAGATCTTCCAAATCTTTATACCGACCACTTTTTTGTTTATTTTCTTTTAAATCTTTTAATGAAATAAAATTGACAGGAATTGTATCTATTTTTTGGACCACTCTCCGTTTAAAGCAATCAGCAAAATCAACTCCTGATGCGCTAGTTATTATCTCTAAACGGACGGGAGGTACTCCCATACGGACTATTTTTTCCTCTTTTAGGAACAGCTCTTTGCTCAGTTCTTTATTAGAAAAACCAAAATCACGCAATGCCCGTAAAATACGTTCTGCGTTTTTTGAGTCCACCTCAATCCAGACATCTATGTCTCCAGTTGCTCGTGGATATCCATAAAACCCAACAGCGTACCCACCGACAATTAAGTACTTAACGTTATGAACGTTGAGCAACTTCAAAAAATCTTTGAAGTCTGGATGTAGCTCTATCGGTTCCATAAACCATCCTTCGGTTGATTTCAATCGCCCGAAGCCGTTCTAAGGTACTTTTTTTTCTCCAATGCTCATCCTCATCTCCTTTCGAATCCAATGAATCAATGGAGATTACCGACTTATCGAGCTTAGGTAGATCTTTCATTATGATGTCCCTGACACCTCCATTTTCAAACAGACTCCTTTATTTTATTATGTCATATTTTTTTATTTTTGCCCATTACCGGATTTCAAACGCAGCTTTCAATCTCTGCCGCACGCCTGCCACAGCTGTTCGGAAAGCCGCAGCGCCTCTTCCTCGGTTTCCGCGTCTACCTGGATAACTACCTTGGCCCGCTCGGGAAGGTCCTTCGGCATATGGCCGGTCATCAGATCGCTCCTGCCTGTTCCGGTCGGTGAGTGCATGTGGGCCAAATTCGGACCGAAAAAGGTGTACGCCTCACGGACCAGACCGTCGGGCTGCACCAGATTGAGAAGTCTGAGATCGTCTATCTTTTTAAAATTGTCCCACTGATGACGGGCGTCCGCGCAGCAGTGCATTCCCAATCCGCCGTATCGCGCCGATATCTCATTCAATTCATCCAAGAAAAACTCTTCGAACATATCGGTACTCACGCTGCCGACTTCATCCTCGGAGAGGGTCATTCCCTGCGGCATATAGTAGTAGGGATAGTGGGCGATAAACTCCCTCCCGTAACGGGAAAACCACTCGTCCAAAAAGGAAAAGAACAGCTTTCGGACCTTTCCGGCCGTCTTTTTTACCAGTTCCGGCTCCTCGATCATGGCAACGAAGAGATCCGCCTTGTCCCAGATTTGCGCGACAATGTCCATGGGACTCTGGATATCAACCAATTTAAGGATTGCCCCGTCCCCCGCCCTTCTCTTCAGCTCATCGGCAATGTCAAAGAGGAGCATCAACGAACTTTCTTCCAGTTTGGGCGGTTTCAGTTTTGCCGCTTCCCTCGGGTCCGTAATCATGGGGAGCGCGAACGGCATGTTGTCTTCAGGACGATACACCGTGCAACCTAACGCTTCGGCGAAAATCTCGGTACCGGTCGCAACGTTGAGGCTGGGGACCATATCGTCGGCGAGCCATTCAGCCTGTTCCATCTGCCGGTTGTAGGTCTTCCACGCCCACTCGATACGTTCCTCTTTTTTCGAGGGCCACAAGAGGGTCGGGTCGGGAAAGTTGAAATCGTTATAGTGGATAAGGAACACGTACTGTTCGGAAGGTTGAGGGACTGTCTCGGGTGCCGGGAAGCGGTCCGGCATAAGAAACCGCTGCCATCGTCTTTTTCGTTCTTCGATTGTATAGGTTGTTGTAGTCATAGTTGCCGACTATTGTACCGGAAAAGCTAATTATGACAATAGGCAGACCATCCTTGACCTAATTTAATAATAGAAATAAAGTGATTGTAATAACATGTATTTGAATTCTAATGATCTTTCAATTCCGGCTAAGAAATGTACAGATTATCTGTTAGCTAATAGGGACTTTGATGACAAATCTCAATTCCTGCTCATTGGTGGATATAATTTAGATAATTATAAGCAGCTGATAACAGATAAACTGAAATCGATGCCAAATTTCAGTTTATTACATTGATTCCTGAAAGGAGACTATAGTGGAACTATATCAGAGAGTATCGTTGAAAAAAGACCATAAGGAGTCCGGATTGCAATCCGGGGATGTTGCTACCCTTGTTGATTTTGTCGATCCTCCTGAAAGAGGCGACCGAGGTTGCGTTCTGGAGGTTTTCAATGCCCTTGGTAAAACAATCGATGTAGTAATAGTACCCAGTTCAATAATTGAACCGCTAAAATCCGATGAAATATTCAGTGTACGGCACTTTCCACGAGCAATTTGATTTTCTCATCCTGTTAACGCATTCCTGAATTTAGACTGCTTGATTTTTTTTCGAGTTCCTATTCATCCTCTCCTTTTTATGATATATTTTAAAGAGAGCCATTCGAAGGTCGTTATGATGGCAATACCAAGCGGAACCGTCACGTTTCTCTTTACCGACATTGAAGGGAGTACCCGTCTTTGGGAAAACCATCAGCACGCCATGCAGGATGCCCTCAAACAACACGACCAAATCCTAAAATCGACGATTGAAACGCATAATGGGTATGTTTTTAAAACAGTAGGCGACGCTTTTTGTGCCTCCTTCGCCACGGCGTCCGATGCCCTTGCGGCCGCGATTGAAATTCAACAGCAGGTCCAAACTGTTGTTTGGGAAGAGACACCCATCCGTATTCGCATGGCGCTGCACACCGGATCGGTTGAAGAACGAGAGGGGGATTACTTCGGCCGAGCGGTAAACCGTGTGGCCCGGTTGGAAGCGGCCGGTCACGGTGGTCAGGTTTTGGTTTCTTCGGTAACTCAGGGACTGTTAGCTGACAATCTGCAGGAAAACATAGGCCTGAAAGATTTAGGTGTACGCCGTCTCAAAGATTTGGAACGGCCGGAACATATCTATCAAGTGCAAATACCGGGCCACAAAGAGGAGTTGCCTCAACTTAAAACCATCGACATTCGTCCCAACAATTTGCCGGTGCAAGTCACCAGTTTTATTGGGAGGGAGAAGGAAATACAGGAAATCAGGGACCTTCTGAAACCGGCACGGCTTTTAACTATTGCCGGACCCGGCGGAATCGGAAAAACGCGAATTTCTCTCCACGCTACTGCCGAACTGTTAGACGCATTCCATGACGGCGTTTGGTTTATCGATTTAGTCTCGGTTACCGATCAGGACACAATCTGGCAAGCGATCGCCACCCCGCTCGGCATCCACGAAGAAACCGCAATACCGTTACAGAAAACGGTAACAGAGCGCATACAAGGCAAAGAGATACTGTTACTCCTCGACAACTGTGAACATTTGGTTGAAAGCACTGCGAAAGCAACTGAGACGCTCCTTCGAGAGTGTCCCAAACTCAAAATTTTAGCCACAAGCAGAGAGGCTCTTAGTATTGCGGGTGAGACCCTCTATAAAATCAAACCTCTCTCTGTTCCTGATCTCGTTACTTCAAATGGTCTTAAAAAGGCAGAGGAGTTTGATGCAGCCGACTTAACCGAATTCGAATCCGTGCGTCTGTTTATTGATCGGGCGTTACAGGTAAAACAGGACTTTACAGTCACCAATAAAAATGCTCCGGCATTAGCCCAGATCTGCAGTTGGCTCGACGGGATCCCTTTAGCGATTGAATTGGCAGCTTCTCGGGTGAAAATTTTTTCACTGCAGGAGCTGCATAAACGTCTGAGTGACCGTTTTAAAGTACTCTCCAAAGGCTTGCGCACCGCCCCGCCTCGACAGCAGACCCTTCGTGCTCTAATCGACTGGAGTTACAATTTATTGGAAGAAGATGAAAAGACACTCTTCAAACGGTTGGCCGTATTCTCCGGAGGGTGGACGGTAGATTCAGCTGAAACGATCTGCGGTAGTAATGATCCTCTTCCGGTGGATGATCCTCCCGGTTGGCGGGACTGGATCGATCCGGAGCATAACCATCCGTATAAAAGCGGATTATTCCTTTCTCAACATGCGCCGCCCGCCGAAACCGGCACAGAAGGAACCGACACACTCGAAATACTCGAACGCCTTATCGATAAATCATTGGTAATTACCGACCAGTTAAAAGATTCCACTCGTTTTCATATGCTTGAAACAATTCGACAGTATGCAAAACAGAAAAGTGAAAGCTGCGGTGAAGCCGAATCAATCGAAGAACGACATATGGCCTACTATACGCTGTTTGTAGAAGATATTGATCATCACATACGGTGGGGGAATACAGGCTTGTGGGATCCGCAATACGATGTTGAATATCCCAACATCCGCACTTGTTTCGAGACAAGCTTAAAAAGGCCGCACTATTATGCCTACGGCTGCCGTATTGCGAGTGCGTTGTTTGAATTTTGGTCTTATCATGGAAGAATAGGGGAAGGGAGAAAATGGATAGACCATCTTTCCGATCATATTATTGAAATAAAGGAACCGCATTTGCGGGCCTGGACAGAAATACGCTGCGGATGGATCTATCACCATTCATATAAGTTCAAGAAAGCGCGTCAATTTTTCGATGATGCAATACAGATATGTGAACAACAGGGCTTTACAGGCGGAAGCGCCGGCGCACGTTTAGGATTGGGGAATCTTCTTTTAAGTTCCTCTCTAGAACTAACAGATGCAGAGAAGAACTTAATTCTTGCCCGAGACTATTTTCATGCTTCCGGTATCGTACGTTCCTACAATGTCGCCTTACTCGGATTATCAATTTTACATTTTATACATGAAAACCTGGATGAAGCTTGTGAACTGTTATCGCAAGTGATATCTGCGGAAGAAAAAACGGATCGGAAATGGATACTCCATTTAGCATGCAATAATTACGCTTGGTTGGAATGCCTTCAGGGGAATTATAACGAAGCAAAGGGGACTGCCCAAAAAGGACTTATCAGTGTTACGGAATACGGAGACAGGACCTCTGAATTTCTTTTGCTTCATACGTATACTACGGCACTAGTAGGAATGGACGAAACTGAAGAGGCTATTCGGCAAACTGCATCCATGAGAAAGATTTTAGATGAGAATGAAAATACGCACGATCTTTTTAATTGTACGACAATAGAAGGATACATTTTCCTTACAAAAGGCAATCTCGAAGCGGCCTTCAGTAAGTTCGGTAGCGCATCTCAGCTGAGTAAAACTGTGTACCCGCCCGATGAAGAACTTTTGCAGCTCCTCATTGGAATATGCGCCCTTTTAATTAAAGAAAATAATGAAGAAGAGTACACATTGGTTATCGGCTTCATAAATCACACTATGAAAAACAAATTGTCCCTCATCCCGCCTTTTATGCGGGAACTCTATTATACGGTCTTGGACAAGATATCCGGTTCGCTGGGAGAAAAGCGAACAGCCGAACTGATGCAGGAAGGCGCGGGCCTTACCCCGGAAGCAACTTTGGAGTTGGCCGGTAAAGCCTGTAAAGTGGAAGGAGGGATGTAGAGAAAACAAGAGGAGAGGAGCTATGCAAAAAAATAATTTTCTATTCGTGATGATTTTTCTTATTTCGGCCGCTATGATATTTCCGGAAGGCGGACGAGAAGAACCCGGCCAAAGCACCTTACCAACCGACGGGCCGGTTGTCTTTCGAGTTTTAAACGGAGCCGAACCGCCTACACTTGACCCATCTTTAAGCCAAGACACGACATCGCATAACATTTTACTAGCACTATTCGACGGGCTGCTGATTTATGATCCAAAAACGAATGAAGGTATACCGGGTTTGGCTAAGAGTTGGAAAATAAATAAAGACAGAACAGTCTATACATTTCATCTACGAAAGAGTACCTGGAGCGACGGTGTTCCCATTACCGCCCAGACTGTCGTGGATTCATGGCTTCGGACCCTTAATCCGCAGACCGCATAGAATATTATCCAAGTGACGATAATACCACCCGTCTGAATATGTATTTGGCAGGTGAAGCGGACTGGCTAAACGGAGGACTCCCCCCGGACCAAATCGGTGCTATGAAATCAAGAGATGATTATCAATCAATTCCGGCTTTAGGAACGTACTACTATTTGTTCAATCTAACCGCACCTCCTCTGGATGATGTCAATATACGGAAAGCCTTGGCAACGGCAATTGACAAACAGACATTGGTCGAAGGAGTTTTACACGGCAGACCGATTGCCGCGGACACTATTGTTCCGCCATTAGCAGGGTATAATCAACCCAAGGGTAACGGATATAATGCGAAAACAGCTCGGGAGCATTTAGCCAAGGCGGGATATCCCGACGGTGACGGATTCCCTGAAATCACCGTTCTCTATAACACATCAGAAATACACAAGAAAATCGCTGAATATATTCAACAACAGTGGGAAAATCATTTAGGAATCACAGTTATGATTGAGAACGCCGAATGGAAAACCCTGCTCGCGTGCGGAAGTCAACAGGACTTTCAAGTAATTCGGATGGGATGGATAGGGGACTATCTCGATCCCAACACATTTCTGGAACTGTTCCAAACCGATTACCCGCAAAACTTTGGAAAATATTCCAATCCGCAGTTTGACACTCTTATCCGGAAAGCAGCCCGTATGCAGGCAGGTGAAGCCAGACTGAACACCTTAGAGCAAGCGGAAAAGTTATTAATCAATCAAGATCAAGCTCTTATTCCCCTCAACTATTTTCCCAACATCAACATGATCGATTTGGACGAATGGGGCGGATGGTACAGTTGCGTGTTAGATTGGCACCATCCCAAATTTATTTTTAAAAAGCAGTAATCGGTTTAATCATTAGACTTTCCTTACCCCAAACGTGAAGCAAAAAGAGCCGGCCCCACCCCTGAATGAGAGGTCCCGTCCTTAGCAATTTTAAAAGTAAGCTGTGGGAATTCGAAATGTGAACGATTGTATTGATAATAGACCGTCAATTTGATGATACATCCTTATAAATGACCTCTCTGTAGGAAAAACCAACATCAAATTGGCGATCCTTATTAACTTTTATGGTAAATTTAGTTCACATTTGGAATTCCTGTCCCATCCTTGACGCTGCTTTTAAAAAAATGGTAAACAGATATACCATGGAAGAGATTATTAACGAAATAATCGAAGCGGAAAATAAGGCAAACCAGGCCATAAAAGATGCTCAACAAAAGAGCAGCGATATGAAAAAAAAAGTTGAAGAAGAAACCTCCGAACTAATTAAAGAGGCCAAAACAAAAGCCCAAGAGAAAATCAGAGAGAGTACCGAGAAAGCGAAGGAAGAATCGGAGCAAAAACAGCAAGCCGAAATTGAAAAGGCGAAAAAAGAGAACGAAAACTTCATAGAAAAACATCAAGAGCAAATCGATACTGTTATTGAAAAAGTGGTTGAACGGATAATACGGTCGGAAATGTGACCGGACCAACTGCCAAACAGATAAATCGCCTTTTTCAACACCCGCTGTTCCGTTTCGGTCGAACGCAGATTTTTCTCTTCCCTTTTTTTGGAACGTAAATGGCAAGTCAATTAAGAAAATACGCATTTATCAACGCAAAGCTGCGGACCCGAATCAGTAAAATTCTGCCTGACAAGTTTTTTACCGGAATGGTCCGTGCCCACTCCCTGCAAGAGGCGGTGCAGCTTCTCAAAAATACCGATTTTGAAGTGCTCGATGAGGTATACAGCAAAACGGGAGACCTGAAAACCGCCGAATTGGAACTGCTGCGAAATGAAATACATCTCTACACCGACATCGAGCGGTACGTTTCCGGTGGGGTGCTCTCCTTTGTGCAGGCCCTCCTGCTCCGGTATGAAATCGATACTATAAAACAGGCGTTTCGATTATGGTTCGACCGAATGGTCCGTAAAAGAGAGATCGAACACATCATCGGATATATTCTGCGGGAAAAGATCGTCCATCCTATCAAAATTGACAATATCGTCTATGCCGAAGCGTACGACCAAGTTGCTGACGCGCTTCACGCGACCCCCTACGGGGAGTTTTTCCGCGATAAAAAAGAAGAGGTGTTGCGGGAAAGGACAACCTTTCCGGTGGAGATAGAACTGGACCGTTACTTTTTTAAAAATCTGCTTCATGCAGTTGAACACCTTGGTCCGAAAGACAAAAAAATCGCCCACAGAATGTTGGGGATCGAGATAGATATGCAGAACATCAACTGGCTTGTACGGTTTAAAACCTACTATAAATTACCTGAAGAAGAGGTGCTGCGTTATATAATCCCCGGCGGACGGTCCTTGGACAGCACCACCATTTCATCATCCTACGGAGCGGAAGATTCGGGAACAATGATTTCCCAAATCTTAGAGAAGGGATATCCGTCGTTCTCTTCTTTTCTGAAAACAAAGGACGCGGACACCTACTCCCGTTTACGCCTTTTTGAATCAATTTTGAGAGAAATTCTCTCAAAAGAGATAACAAGGGTGCTTACCGGCTATCCCTTCACAATCGGCACAATTTTGGTTTATTTTCTTGTAAAGGAGAAAGAGATACAAAAGATCGTCACCATTTTGAACGCGAAATTCTATAACTTATCTGAAGAACGGATAGAGAGCGCCCTATGATATTTACCACGAAGATGAAACAGCTGATTGCTGTGGTATTGGGACACGATGCGGAAAAGGTCACCAAGGAGCTTCTTCGGCAGGGTGTCCTCGATTTTGTCAACAGTACCAGAATATCGGATGAAAAAGAGGGGACAATCGAACCGATTACTGCTAAAGTCTCTCCGGCCCGCGTGCAGGAGACGCGCAACAGAATCGAATCGTTTTTAAGCATTATCAACATTGTCCCGTCCAAAGAGAAGACCCTCAAAATCGAAGAGCTGCAGCCTCTGGATTTGGATAAAACCGAGAAAGAGTTGGATAATTTAGCCGCTTCCGTACAGGGAAAACGGAACAAGCAGAGCGAAATACAACAGGAATTGATGCGGCTCGAAGACATCAAACGGCAGCTGGAGCTTTTCGGTGATATCGGGTCCGGTATCCAGGCCAAATCGAAGTTTTCGTTTCTCTCCATCCAAACCGGTACCGTACCGGCCGCGCAAAGAGAGACGTTCGAACAGCAGATCAACGCCCTGCCATCCGTTCATATCGCAACGGGTGACGAAGAGAATCCGGTCCATCTGCTTATTACCATGAAACGAGATGACGCCAAGGTAAACAGAATTCTTCAGGATGCAGGGTGGCAGGATATGGAACTGCCGAAAGAGATGCAGGGATCTCAGGAAGAGGTTTTTAAAGACATCAAGCAGAAGATCGAAAAATACAGAGAAGAGCAGCACGAGCTGGGAAACGCGGTCAGCGCGATTATTAAAAAAAAGAGAGATGAACTTGAAACCATGTGGGCGAACCTGATGATGAACGAACTGTTCTACAAGGTCCAGTCCTACTTCGGGAAAACCAGTCGTACGGTCATCTTTTCGGGTTGGCTGCCCGAAGAACAGCGGGAAGAGTTGGAAGCGGGGATAAAGCGGGTGACCGAGAACCGCTGCTACCTCGAATGGCGGGAGCCGGTTTCGAAAACCGACGAAGGGGAAGCAAAGGAAGAACAGCAGGCCCCGGTACAGATTACAAACCCCCGGCTGCTGCAGCCGTTCCAGGCCTTGGTGGAAAACTACGCAACACCCGAGTACGGCACGGTCAATCCCGCGCCATTTGTCGCCGCGGCCTACCTTATCATGTTCGGACTGATGTTCGGGGACGTAGGACACGGCGCGGTCCTGTTGTCGGCGGGTATTGTCGGGACCATCCTCATGCGAATAAACGCCAAGAACACCACTCTCTTTGAATTGATAACATGGTGAGGCTGCTCTTCGATTATTACCGGTATTCTCTTCGGTTCCTATTTCGGCATGCAGTGGCTTCCGCCGCTCTGGTTCGATTATCACGGCGTTATTTCCGGTCACGCGACCGAAGGTTCGATCCAGGATATCTACGATATCTTGAAGATTACGATCTATTTCGGTATCAGTGTCATCAGCTTAGGTCTTGCTCTCAATTGGATCAATTGCATCCGGCGGAAAAAGTGGTTTTTGCTGATTTTCGACAAGGCGGGACTCTTAGGCGGTTGGATGTATGGGGCCGGTGTCTACGTTGCCTTCTATTTTACCGGACACGGGTTCAAGGACCTTCCGAATACGGACCTGCTCTTCTTTCTGCTCGGTCTGCCGGTAATTTTCCTTCTGGTAAAACCGCCGTTGGAGTTTTATCTGCATAAACGCCACGGAGGCAGCGAAGAGTTTACCCCCTTTACCATTATGGATTTTTTTATGGAATGGATTGTCGAGATATTGGAAATTTTTTCAGGCTATCTGGCGAATACACTCAGTTTTATGCGGGTTGCCGGTTTAGGAATCGCTCATGTCAGTCTGATGACGGCATTCTTCACTATTGCCGAAATGATATCCCCGAATAACCTCTTCTCCATAGGACCGGTCCTTATTCTTATAGCCGGTAATTTACTGGTCATCGTCTTGGAAGGTCTTTCTGCCGGAATACAGTCACTCCGGTTGAATTACTATGAGTTTTTCTCTAAATACTTTAACGGAACCGGTCGGGCGTATCGTCCGATTTCATTAAAAAGCGTACAGTAGGAAGGAGTTTAATAAATGAACGACGCAAAACGAAGATTCAAAAAAGGGACGATTATGTCTCTGGTCGTACTTTTTTCATTCATGGCCGTCATGAGTTTGGTAACGGTCAACAATACACACGCGCAGGAAGAGGCTGTCACGGAAGCGCGTCAACAGCAAATCTCGGCCGAACAGGCGGAGGTCAATAAATTCGGGCTTCTTTCGGCGGCCATAGCGTTCGGCTTCGGAGCGATCGGAGCGGGAATAGCCATCGCGAACGTCGGTTCGGCAGCCATGGGCGCGATCGGAGAAAAACCGGAGATTGCCTCCCAGGCCCTTATCTTTATCGCATTGGCCGAAGGGCTTGTCGTATTCGGCTTTATCGCGGCTCTCATGATTCTAGGCAAATTTTAGGATGAAATATTGGATAATCGGGGATGAAGATACCGTCTTAGGTTTCGGTTTGGTCGGCATCCAGGGGGGCATCGCCGGGACCGCGGAGGAAGCGGAGAAGGCCTTCAATACGGCGCTTGAAAACAAGGATGTGGGAATCATCATCATTACGGAAAGAACGGCCGAGTTGATTCGTCCTCTCGTGGACAAGTACATATTTATCAAGCAATTTCCCCTCATTGTCGAGATTCCGGACAGAAAGGGAAAGATTGCCGGCAAACCGGAAATACGGGAGATGGTGAACAGCGCCATCGGTATCAATCTGTAAAGGAAGTTTTCTATGGAACAAGAAACCGACGGGAAAAAGCGCATCATCAACGGTATCTTAGAGGACACTCAATCCGAAGCGGACACGATCGTGGCAGATGCTGAGAAAACCGTCGAGCAGCGGCGCGAGAACGCACGGAAACAGACAGACACCATCCTCAGAGAGGCGGATGAAAAAATCAGCGAACAGACGGAAAGAATCAAAGAGGAGACGGAATCGGCAATTGCTACGGAAACCCGCAGGATACGGTTAAAGGCGCGGGACCGAACCATCAAAATGGTAATCGAAGAGGCGCAAAAGAAACTGGAAGCGAAAATCGAGGCTCCGGATTATCCGGACATCCTGCTCAACTGGATTGTAGAAGCGGCCATCGGGCTGCAGGCCGAAGAGGCTGAGGTGAATACCTCATCAAAAGAGATGAAACTTATCACGAACCAACTGCTTAAAAAGGCGGAGAAAGCGACGAAGAAGAAGGGAGAACTCACGGTACACCTCAAAAAGGCGGAGGACAATCCTCTTCCGGCACAGGGAGTGGTCCTGACCGATACTGCCGGCAGACGGGCCTACAATAATCAAGTTCCTACCCGAATCAACAGGTTTAAAACGGATATCCGCAATCTTATTTACAAGCAGTTGGACCTCTTTCAAAATAGGGATATGGAGTAATATGGTAGAGAGAATTATCGGACAGGTAAAACGGGTAAACGGCCCGGTCATCGAAGCGAAGGGGATTACCGACGCGATGATGATAGAGCTGGTTTTTGTCGGAGAAGCCCGTCTTGTAGGAGAGATAATCAAGCTGGCAGGCCATCAGGCGATCATCCAGGTGTACGAAGACACCACCGGACTCACCCCGGGAGAGAATATCTACGGATCGGGAACACCGCTATCGGTAGAACTGGGACCGGGGCTGATCGGTACTATCTACGACGGAATACAGCGCCCCCTCACCGAAATTCAAAACATCTCAGGCCAGTTTATCGACAGAGGATTGAAACTGCCCTCCCTCAATCGAGAGAAGTCGTGGCATTTCGTTCCCACGGTTACAGTGGGAGATGACGCACAACCGGGAATGATTATCGGTACGGTAGAGGAGACCGAACGGATCGTCCACAAGATTCTTCTGCCGCCCACTATACGGGGCACATTCTCATCGATCGTCGATGAGGGTGATTATACGGTTGAAGAAACGATAGCGAAAGTCACCGCTGAAAACGGTTACGAAAAAGAGGTGCCGATGATGCAGCAGTGGTCGATCCGCAGACCCAGACCGACCGAATCGCGGCTGCCTCTGGAAATTCCGCTTCTCACCGGACAGCGGGTCATCGACACCCTCTTTCCGCTGGCGAAGGGAGGGACGGTCGCCATTCCCGGCGGTTTCGGTACGGGAAAAACAATGACCCAGCAGGCTGTGGCGAAGTGGTGCGACGCCGACATCATCATGTATATCGGCTGCGGGGAGCGGGGAAACGAGATGACCGACGTTCTGACCGAGTTTCCCGAACTTATCGATCCCCGTACGGGGCGCAGTCTGATGGAGCGGACCATTCTTATTGCCAATACTTCGAACATGCCCGTTTCCGCCCGCGAGGCGAGTATCTATACGGGAATCACCCTGGCCGAATATTTCCGCGACCAAGGCTACCATGTCGCGGTGATGGCCGATTCCACATCCCGCTGGGCTGAGGCGCTGCGAGAGTTGTCCGGACGGATGGAAGAGATGCCCGCGGAAGAGGGGTTCCCCGCCTATCTGCCCACTCGAATCGCCGAGTTCTACGAACGGGCAGGGTACATGCAGACCCTCTCCGGCGAACCGGGATCGGTGTCGATCATCGGAGCGGTTTCTCCACCGGGCGGCGACTTTTCCGAACCGGTTACCCAGCACACGAAGCGGTTCGTCCGCTGTTTCTGGGCACTGGACCGTCACCTTGCCAACGCCCGCCACTATCCGGCGATCTCCTGGCTCGAAAGCTACAGCGAGTATCTCGACGATGTTACGCCGTGGTGGGAACAGCACGCAGGGTCCGACTGGCGCAAGAATAGGACCGAAATGATGGACCTGCTGCAGCGGGAGGTGCGGCTGCAGCAGGTTGTGAAATTGGTAGGGCCGGACGCCCTCCCCGACAGCCAGCGGTTTATCCTTGAAGTGTGTACCCTCTTTAAGAACGGGTTCCTGCAGCAAAACGCCTTCGATGAAATTGACCGATATTCTACAATCGTTAAACAGGACCGCATGTTGAACATCATTCTCATGATTTACCGGAGGGGGTCGGAAGCGATCCGCAGAGGTGTTACGTTGGTAAAGATTAGACGGATGAGTGTGATGACCGATATCTACAGGATGAAACTGAATATAGAAAACGACGATGAGAAGAGTTTCGACCGGCTCGAAGCACGGGTGGAACGTTCCTTCGATCAATTGGAGTCGATTTATGAATGAAACACAAAAGCGACTTAAAACCGGTGTCGAATACATTGGAGTAGAGAGGATCGACGGTCCGCTGGTCTATCTACGCAAAACCCATCCCGTCGGGTACAGGGAACTGGTGGAGTGCATCGACGAATCGGGGACCAGACTGGGTCTGGTACTCGATACTTCCGAAGACATGGTGGTCGTACAGATTTTCGAGGGGACCGCCAATTTAACTCTCCCAAACACCCACATCAGGTTCAGAGGAGAACCGCTTTCCATTGGTGTGAGTGACCGGATGCTGGGCAGGGTATTCAACGGTTTAGGGTCGCCAATAGACGGAGGACCGGAACCGTTGGCCGACGAGGAGTTGGACGTCAATGGTCGTGCCGTCAATCCTACCGCACGCAAATACCCGAAAGATTTTATTCAGACCGGTATCTCCGCCATCGACGGCATGAACACTTTGATCAGGGGGCAGAAGCTTCCTATTTTCTCGGGCAACGGTCTTCCCCACAATGAACTGGCCGCCCAGATAGCCCGACAGGCAAAGATATTGGGAGGAAAATCCAACTTCGCGGTCGTTTTCGCCGCTATGGGCGTCAAGCACGACGTGGCCCGTTTTTTTACCCGGTCCTTCGAAAAGTCGGGGACGTTGGACAATGTCGCCCTTTTCCTCTCATTGGCGGACGATCCCTCCATCGAACGGCTCATAACCCCCAGAGCGGCACTCACCCTGGCCGAACACCTCGCCTTTAACAAGGACATGCACGTTCTCGTCATCATGACCGATATGGCCAACTACTGCGAAGCGCTGCGGGAAGTGGCAACCCTTCGCGGGGAGATCCCCTCCAGAAAGGGGTACCCCGGCTATCTCTACTCCGATTTGGCCGAAATCTATGAACGGTCGGGAATGCTCAAAGGCCGGTCCGGCTCTATAACCCAGCTGCCGATCCTTACCATGCCCAACGACGACATCTCTCATCCCATTCCGGACCTCACCGGGTACATCACCGAAGGTCAGATCGTGTTTGAACGGGAGATGCATGCTCGAAACATCTACCCGCCGATCGCCGGACTGCCCTCACTGTCCCGGCTGATGAAGGACGGGATCGGCGAAGGGATGACACGGGAAGACCATCCCAACCTGGCGAACCAGCTTTTTTCCGCCTACAGCAAGGTAAAAGACGTCAGGAACCTGGCGTCGGTCATCGGTGAAGAAGAACTTACCCCCTTAGACCATCAGTACATGGAGTTTGGGGAAGAGTTCGAAAAGAAGTACGTAACCCAGGGAAAAGATGAAGACCGGACGATCGAAGAGACCCTCGATCTGGGGTGGGACTGCCTGAGCCGGCTGCCTGCCGAGGAGCTTCAGCGGGTAACGGAAGAAGAGATCGATACGTATTACAGAGGATAAGCTTCTATGCGGAATGTCGCGCCGACAAAGACAAATCTGCTCAAAATAAAGGAAGAACTCAACTTGGCGGAACTCGGCTACGAGCTCTTGGACCAAAAGAGGAACATTCTCATCATCGAACTTTTGACCTTGGTCGACCAGGCAGCCGATTACCAGGACAGAGTTGAGAAGAACCTCTCAAAAGCGTTTCAAGCGTTGGAAGAGACGGTCCTGGAGATGGGCAAACGGAACGTCCTCACCCTTACCGGTGCCGTCAACATGGACACCGATATCACTCTGAAGCAGAGACGGGTCATGGGGGTCCAGCTTCCGGTAGTTGAGACGGCGTTTACCGAACACCCCCCCTACTTC
>CAZJBZ010000023.1:0-19938 GCA_964543975.1 uncultured Spirochaetales bacterium | reverse complement strand
ACAACATCATTTAAAACCCCACCAGAAATACTTGAGTTCCCACCTTCGTTTGTACCTGACAATCTTATTATTTCAAATTATGTAAAAGTTTTTACAGCAGTTCCGTTTGCACGGTTCTTTTTAAATAGTTTTATTGTTGCGGCAATCGTAACATTTTATGTTGTATATACTAGTACACTTGCAGGATATGCTTTTGCGAAGTTCAGATTTAAAGGAAATAACCTACTTTTTATTATAACACTCAGCACTATGATGGTCCCACCTCACGCAACGCTAGTACCACTATATGTGATGGCTTCAAAATTAGGAATGGTAGATACGTATACCGGACTTATTATTCCCCAGCTTGCTCATCCTTTCGGTGTATTTTTAATTCGTCAATTTATGCTGAGCATGCCGGATGATTTAATGGATTCTGCGAGAATCGAAGGATGTAGTGAAATTAAGATTTTTTCTAAAATTATTATTCCATTATCGATTGCTATACAGTTGACTCTAGCTGTTCTGATTTTTCATTGGACGTGGGACAATTTTGTATGGCCACTTGTAATAACAAATTCGGTAGAGATTCGTACTATTCCGCTTGGGTTGGCACGTTTTTTAGATGAATTTGAAGGACCGACGTGGGGTGCGGTCATGGCGGCTACTGTGGTCTCTATTATACCCACTGTTACACTTTTTATGTTTGCAAAGAAGTATTTCATCAATAGTGTTGTAATTAGTGGCTTTAAATAAACGGATATACGTTTGTAGTATAGGAAAAGGAGTTAATATGACGGGAAAAGAAAGATTGTTTGCAGCAATAAAAGGAGAACCTGTTGATCGTGCCCCTATATGGCTGCGAGAAGGATTTAATGTTGGAGGAACCGATATTATAGACGAACCGTTAAAATTTGGTACTGAAAAGGGACGGTTTGTGCGTGAATGGAAAAACAATTCACTCTACAGAGAAATATTTGACTATGTTTCTCCTCATATTGATGTAATGCGTGTATGGAGTGTTGGTGCATATGTAAATCGATACCTAATGATTCCTCCGGAATACATTGAGAGTAATGAACGTCAAATAGATGATAATCGAATTCGCATAGAGGGTTTTATTAATACTCAAAAAGGGAAATTAAATTTTGTTAATGAAATAATGCGGGGTGTCGATACCGTCTGGAAAATAGAATATCCAGTTAAAACAGTGGATGATTTAAAAAAAATTGCCGAGATTCCATTTCATTTTGAAGCGGAAAATATACAGCCATGTTTCGACGATTATCGAAAGATACATGAAGAGCTGGGTGACAGAGGAATAATGAGAATTGAGTTTCCCTCTCCAATCGTTGCCATTTCCGGGTCAATGTCTTTTGAAAATTTTCTTGTAATGGCTCAAACAGAGAAAAAGCTCTTCCATCAGTTATTAAAAGAAATAACGGAACGAGAAAAAGTTATTATTGAGTCGATTTTTAAAGAGAGGGAACTTGAAACTATCGTCAACTTCGGAGGTGCCGAACAGTGTACACCTCCTCTTATGCATCCGGAAGCTTTTGATGAGTTTGTGGTACCGTATGACGGTCAACTTGTAGAACAATTAAAAGCTTATGGCTTGTTGGTGAATATGCATTGTCATGGCAAAGTAAAACACGCGTTAAAATGTATGAGAGAAATCGGAATAAACTCTACTGATCCCGTTGAACCGCTTCCTGCGGGTGATGTGACATACGGTGAGGCGAGGGAGATTGCAGGGGACGATGTAACAATAATTGGGAATTTAGAATTTGACGAACTGGAACATCAAAGTCCGGAATATATTAGGAGCAGAATTAAGGAGATATTAAGTTTTGGGAACCGCAATCTAATATTAGGGGCTTCTGCCGGTCCTATTAGCAAAGTTACTGAAGCTCTTGTTAATAATTATAAAGCATGGATAGACGCTGCACTTGAATGCAGCAATGTAGGAGTATAAAAAAGAATTTTGATAGTACTCCAAAGATTCTTAGAGTATACATACTAATATTTTAACTGGTTGAGGCAATTGTAAAAATCACCATTTTATCAGAATTGAAATATTTAAATACATACAATATATGAAATTGACATTTTTGCAAGTGCCACATAGATCCATTTTTGAGAAGCTCAGTTAATATAGTTGATTTTAAAGGTTATGGCAAAAAAAAAAGGTTTTAAAAAATGAGAAAAATAAAATGTGCAGTTATTGGTTGTGGTAAAATTGCAAATGCTTACCATCTGCCCGCTCTCAGTAATATTGATGAGGTTTTATTCCTTTACGCCTGCGACATTATTGAAGAGAGAGCGAGGAAAGCGGAGTCGGAGTATGGATTTCAAAAGTGGACCCTCGATTACCACGAAGTACTTGCCGATCCCGAAGTAGATGCCGTGTTTATTTTAACAAAAATCGATATGCACGCGAAAATAGCGATCGATGCGGCAAATGCCGGAAAGCAGATATTCATGCAGAAGCCGTTTGCCCATAGTATCAATGAAGGACGGTCAATCATTCAGGCAATCGAAGAGAACGGGATTAAGTTCACCCCCTCGTTTATGCACCGCTATTTCGACGAATCGATGGCCGCGGCGAAGCTTATCCGGGACGGTAAAATCGGTGAGATTGAATCGATACGCATCCGTAACTGCACAAAAAACGATCGCGATACGGTTGCAAGTTACGGCGGCTGTATGATGGATATCGGCTGTCACGGCATCGATTTGGTACGGTACTTAACCGGTGAGGATGTTTCTGAAGTGATGGCTGTAGAACCAAAGAATACGGGGCAGGCCGGACAAGAAAGCGGTTCTACGAAGAGCTACGGCCCGAATGCGGACCTTCATGGTGATGAAGTAAAGGTTGTTCTCTCCTATCGATTAACTAGCGATATTCCGACGACGCATGAAATACACTGGTCTCAGATATCAATGACCAATCGATTCGAAGCTGAGATATACGGAACAAAAGGCTGTGTCTATCTGTTTAATCCTCATCGTGATGACGGTGTCTGCATCGGTTGGAACAACGACGGACATCCGAGGGAGGGAATTACCTGGGAAGCGGTCCCTTTTGAACCGACATTCTTCGGGGAAGCAATGCACAGAAAGTTTATCGAAGATATTGCCGGCGGAACGGACAACAGTCAGAAGGCGTGGGACGGTTTTACCATTCTTGCCGTTATCGAAGCAGTACGCCGGTCGATTGATACCGGACGGTGGGAAGAGGTAGTACAACTATAATGGGGAAACAGATGAGTAAACAAAGCAACAGAATCAACATCGGAATAATCGGCTGCGGTGCAATCAGCGGGTACCATATTAACGCGTTGCGGCTTATTCCCGAGGCCAATCTCACCGCTTTCTGCGATAGAGAGAAAGGGAAAGCGGACGCTGCGGCAGGGCCCGAAAGTGATCTTTTTACCGACTACAGAGAGTTACTGAACCGAGATGAGCTGGATATCGTTTTCATCCTTACGCCGAATTACCTGCACAGCGAGATGGCCGTTGCCGCGGCTGAGGCGGGAAAGCACGTTTTCGTGCAAAAGCCGATGGCACGTACTCCGGCCGAGTGCGATGAAATGATAGCAGCCGCCCGAGATAAAGGCGTTAAACTGTTTCAGAGTTTCATGCACCGTTATTTTGCCGAATGTTTGTGGGTCAGAGAGTTTCTCGGTAATGGCGGCCTTGGAGATATTCATATGATAAGGATCCGCAACTCTATACCCGGTTCCTCCTATTCCACCTGGCAGTTCGATAGTGAAAAGTGCGGGAACGGCGGGGTAATGATCGACATCGGTGTTCATGGCGTAGATCTGATCAGCCACATGGTAGGAGAGATCGAAAGCCTTGTTCATGCAGCCGGCGGAAGGAACTATAAGGAACGGACTGTATTGGGTAAAAAAGTATCTCCGGACAATGAAGATTGGGCACTCGCCTCATACACCTTAAAAAACGGGGCGGTGGTTTCACACGAGATGAGCTGGACCCAGAGGAGTCAGTGCAACCGGTTTTGGGTTGAGATTCACGGGAGCAGGGGAAGCATTTTTTTACGGTCGGGCTATGGACCGTTGGCGGTAAGCGGGATCGTTTTTGATTCATCACAGGACCTTGTTTTTCCCGTCCTCGATATAAAACCTCTTGGATACCGTCAGCATAGAGAGGTAATCGACTGTTTGTTAGAAGATAAGGAACCGCTTTGCACAGGTGAAGACGGAAGACGTGCGGTTTCATTTATTAACGATATGTATGAACTGATACATTCTAAAACCTAAAAAAAAAGAAAAGAAGGAGAGCAGAAATGCAATTCTCGTTTATCATGGATTTTCGTGCCGACCTTTCAATGTGGGCCTCGTTCGCCGAACAGGAAGATATCCCCGGGATAGAGTTGATGCTCTACGGTCCTACCCTCGATGATTTTAAGGATTCGAAGGAGCGTAAGCGTATCTTAGAGGGGAGCGGAAGGCGGATTTCCGCCGTGGGATTGTGGGCAACCGGTTTGACCGATCCGGAAAAGGGCGAGGGAAGTGATATTCTCAAGGCTGGGATAGAATACTCTGCCGAATTGGGCGCACGCCATTTTTTCACCGGGGCAGGGGAATTCGGAGACACCTCCGGCACTGCCTCCGCGGGGACCGGTCCTGATGATCCGGTAAAAAGCCTTGCCGATATTTATCCCTATTGGAAAAAGTATGTTGAAGAGCGGGGTATGAAACTGTCGGTCTACTTAGGGCACAAGGGAAGTTTTATTTTTTCCGAACCTGTTTTAGCGGATGCGTACCGTCGTATTCCCGATCTCGGTTTAAAGCTTGACCCTGTAGGAATTATCCGAAACCTTAAGGCCGATCCGTACGATGTGGTCCACCGATACGGCGATAAATTGGTCTATTTTCATGTAAAAGGGCTGTTGCAGCTGTCGAGCGGTGAGTTGGAGCCCCCGCCCGGTATGGATGATCTTCATTGGGGACACTTCTTTGCCATTCTTCACCGCCACGGCTATGACGATTATATCAGCATCGAACCGCACGGACCGTTTTGGGCTAAAGAAGATGAGAGAAGAAAACGGTACATCCAACTTGCCGTAAAAAATCTATCCCGATATATGCTTTTAGAGTAACAGATGGTGGAAACTGCAGTTACAACAAAAGAGTGGGAAAATCGGGACCTCTATCTCTCGATTATCAATCGGGAAAATGGGGGCATCATCCCGTCTAGGGTGCGGATAAACCATAGAATCGTAGAGCAGGCACCCGACGGATTCTTTCAGGCGAAGCAGGAAGAGTGTCCTCATGTGGATGTCGTTTTTCTGCCTCACGACAAAAAGAACGGCAGGCCGCGCACGGAAATCGATGAATGGGGATGCACTGTACAGTTCCCGGGCGATTTTTTGATGGGGCAGGTGACCGGTCATCCGCTTTCGGACTGGGGGGCATTGAAACAGTACAATCTACCCGATCCGGAGCAGTACAGAGATTGGGACGACCTCGATCGATACCTTCGTAATAGAGAAAAAGAGGGACTCTACCGAGAGGTTGGAGTGGATCACGGTTTTTTTTATCTGAAGCTGACCGACCTTCGCGGGTTCGAGAATTTCATGATCGATGTGGCCGAAGAGCGGAAAGAGCTGTTCGAATTGGCCGACCGCGTCTGTGATTACTGGTGCAGGGTAGTCTCCACATACGTGTGGATGGGAGCGGACATCATCAGCTTCGGAGATGATTTGGGACATCAATCCTCATTTCCGTTTGACCCTGTTTTTTGGAGGAAGCTGTTAAAACCTCGGTACAAAAAAATGTTCGATCTCTGTCGAAATAACGGGGTTGAAGTCTACTTCCACACCGACGGCTATATCCTTCCTGTCATCGACGATCTGATAGAGGCGGGAGTTACCATCCTCAATCCACAAGACATTGTCAACGGATTAGATAATTTGAAGCAGCTCATTGGCCGGCGGATTGCCGTTTACCTCGACATCGATAGACAAAACACCACTTTTTTTGGTACAAAGGTGCAGATCGAACGGCACGTAGAAAATTGTGTAAAAACACTCGGATCGCCTCAGGGCGGTCTGATGTTCAACTTTGGAGCATGGCCCGGCACACCGTATCAAAATGTGGGATATATAATAGAAAGTTTTGAAAAGTATTTTGATTGGTGGGAGTAAAATAGTATCAGGAGCATACAATGAACGAACATGTAAAAAAGAGCAGTAAGACGGCCGACGACCGTTCCGCGCAGAAAACAAACCAACCTAACGTTATCGTCTTCTTCACTGACCAGCACCGGTGGGACACCTGCGGGCTGCACGGAAATCCGCTGGATTTGATGCCCAACTTCGACCGGATGGCGAGGCGGGGGACCCATTTTTACAACACCTTTACCTGTCAGCCTGTCTGCGCGCCGGCACGCTCCTGCCTGCAGACCGGACTCTACGCCACCGAGACCACCGTTTTTCATAACGGGCTGCCTCTTCGAGACGATGCAACAACACTGGCCCATTGGTTCGGCGATGCGGGATATCAGACAGGATACATCGGTAAGTGGCACTTGGGCGGGGTCTATCCCGGGTTTAACGGCGGGCAGGAACCGGTGCCCGAAGAACGTCGGGGCGGCTACGACTACTGGCTGGCCGGCGACTTAGTGGAGTTCATATCGGACGCCTACGACACCATCCTTTTCGATAATGCTAACAATCCGGTCAGGCTTCCCGGTTATCGGGTGGACGCCTACACCGACGCGGCCATCCGTTATATCGATTCGCATAATAATAACGGTACGGACGACCCGTTCTTTCTGTTCCTCTCATTCTTGGAACCGCACTTCCAGAATCCGACCGACGACTATCCCGCTCCCGACGGGTACCAGGAACGGTACACCGGTACGTGGATTCCGCCCGACCTATCGGCGCTCCAAGGTTCCACCCATCAGCACTTAGGCGGCTATTACGGCATGGTGAAACGGCTCGATGAAGCGCTGGGACGGGTCCTCGACGCCCTCCGCAGCCTCAATATGCTGGACAACACTATTGTTCTGTTTACCGCCGACCACGGCTGCCACTTCAAAACACGCAACGACGAATACAAACGGTCGTGTCACGAGAGTTCGATCCGGGTCCCTGCAGCTGCCTGCGGCCCCGGCTTCGACGGCGGAGGCAGAGTGGAAAACTTAGTAAGCCTGATCGATTTTACCCCGACCCTACTCGACGCTGCCGGTCTGCCCGTACCGGACCATCTTAAAGGCAGCTCCGTTATGCCTCTTCTTCGCCATAAGGATGTCGACTGGCAGGACGATGTGTTTGTCCAGATCAGTGAAGCCCAGGTGGGCAGGGCGGTCCGCACCGGCAGATGGAAATACAGTGTGAGTGCACCCGAAAAGGACGGGAACAGAGACTCCGGGTCCGACCGGTACACGGAGGAGTTCCTCTACGATCTAAAATCCGATCCCTACGAACTGGTCAACCTGATCGGTACCGACTCTCACCGTGAAGCGGCGGACATGATGCGCGATAGACTGCTCAAACGAATGAAACTGGCGGGAGAGACCGAACCGACGATCGAGAGAGCCCCGACACGAAATATCGGCGGCCACCGCAGCGTGAAGCCGCATGAGTTGCAGGAATAATCACCGTCAATATACAGCTGCTTCTCCTCGTGTGGTCGGACTGTTTCATCATAGACCGGGTATTTTTTGTTAATCGAAGTCGGCCAATCATTTGTCTATGTCTTCGGTTTCTAATGCGGTAATTTTTTCAGCTATCGCAGTTGTAATGAATTGGTTAATTGAAATATGATCTTTTTCCGGAATTTTCCTCAAACTATTATGTAATGATTCTGGGATACTAATACTTAGAGAACTCATAATACCCTCCTCTGTTTAAGACACTCTTTTGGATGTCTTTAAAAAAAGAAAAGGAATTGGGTATTGTCTGTTATAGACAGATGCGCTCTACCTTCCGGTGATTGTTTTCGGCATCGCATTTTTCGTACTCCGGTCTTTTGATCTGGTAAATCCATCGTTTGCCCTTTTCCACTTTCTTACTGCCGCGGTCCCCATAAGCGCGCTTATCCTCTTTGTCATAACTTTTAATCGTTAAATAGCCGCTCTAGTAAATTACCGGAAGCGGCGGGGACGGGAGAGGTGCCAACGGATGGTACCGGCAAATACCCGATTTTATTAATGGACATAAAAATTTTGAAGATAATCCGTCGGAGAAATAATCTCCGTCCCTAAAAAAGTGCCTAAAACGAGCAGGTCCTTATCGCCTGTTACTATGAAATCTGCTTTCGATTGGACCGCACATTCTAAAATAATATGATCTTCACTATCTCTGCAAATATCAATAATTTTGCTTTTTGGATAAACGATGATTGCTAATTGCTCTATCTCACGTATTAGTCCGTCGATTTGTTCCTCCCGCAGGAGAAACTTCTCTCTTTTTAATATCTCCTGGATTTCATGTAAAATCGGGTACGAAATATATACAGATATTCTATTTTCTATGGCAAGGTCTACAATTACCCTCGGTTTTCCGGAAAATAAAAATGCAGACAGATAGATGTTTGTATCGAATACTATGCGGTGCATTTAAGAAATATTTTTACGTGTGTTTTTGATTGTTTTAATAATTTCTTCTTCCGAGATTCCGCTCTGTTCCCGTACCTCTTCCCCATACGCAAATATTCTTTTCCACCGTTCTTTACGCTGAATATACATCCTTGCCGCTTCTCTGATAAGTTCGGACCGGGAACGGGATTCTTCCTTCGATAGTGTATCAATTTCTTGTAGTAAATCTTTCTGAAAAGAAATATTTACAGTTTTCGTATTCATATACAACCTCTGTATATTATTATATACAGAGGTTGTATATGTGTAAAGAGAGCTGATTTGACACATATATCGTAGAGATCGACAGAATGAAACCCTTAAGATCACCGGCCCAAAAAAGACAGCTTAGGATTGCCCTGATTGTTGTCGCTTTGATGGTTGTCCTGGGAGGTGCGGCGGAGCACCCTGGAGGATACTGCCCTGGCCTGGTTGTTTACCGCCGCTGTCAATGTTTCCAATATCCTGTTAGGCCGGGCTATGCGGAAACAGAAAACTGTAGGACCGCTCATGGCCTTAGGTTCTTCCCAGCGGAATATTTTTAGGCTCTTTTTAGGGGAAGCCTTGATCATCTCCATTTCAGGGGTCGGCCTGGGGGCTGTCCTGATCCTGGGAGCATGGCCGGTAATAAACAGAGTTATGAATACTGACTCCCTCTCCCCCTTATTTTTAAATACTTCCGCCCATTTTCCGGGTAAGACGATACTAACGAATGAGGAAGGAGAGATCGAGCTTGCCGAGCCTCCCCAGGTGGATAAAACCATAACCCGAGTGGTCCGGGAAGGGTCCCTCTACGAACAGAACGATTTCTTTACGGAAGTACGTTCCCGGATAGACACCTTTGCCGTAATCATTAGCCTTTTGGGCTTTGTCCTTCTTGCTGCCGCCTCCATCGGCATCTTATGATGATTGGCCCCCAATGGCCAAACGGAGAAACGGAAGGGATTATCCAGGAATATCCGCTGGAATCGCTTTTGGAAGAAATAGAGACCCTCCAGGAAAGGATAGATCAGCTGGAGCCCGCTACTGTCCGTTCTTCTACTCTGGAAGAGTTGGAGTTGGCTCTCCGCTCTTCCAAGAGCAGAAACGCCCCCGATGATTTCGGCCAACCTGGGATTTACCCTTACCCCAGGTAATAATAATGCCGCGGGAAAAGAGGATATAGAACAACAAGTCCTGGAGGCAAGAAAGGCCATTGTCGCGGAACGGTTTTCCATGGAAAACGAATTTAATATTGCCGGGGAGAGGATAACTGAAACCTATTCTTTTTACGAATTGGTAAAAAGTTCCTACAAAGACATAGTGCTCGTATACGAGGAAGCCAGGGTATTGGCGGAATACGGGGAACGCACTCCCCTGGAACTGCAACAAATTGAGTGGGACATGTTAAGTGCAAAATAAAGCTATGTGGCAATTGC
Source organism: uncultured Spirochaetales bacterium (assembly GCA_964543975.1). Lineage (GTDB taxonomy): Bacteria > Spirochaetota > Spirochaetia > SPDA01 > CAZJBZ01 > CAZJBZ01. The sequence continues at coordinate 9,928 of CAZJBZ010000023.1, read as the reverse complement.
AAAAATTTCAATTCTTTATATTAAAAACATTTAACTTTTTCAACACGGTTATAATGGTGATTTTTGCAATTGCCTCAGGTTGAATGAGTGAAACCTAAGTTTTTTTTGGCGCGGTTCTTGCGGCAAGCGATTAGCGAGCGAACCTTGCAGGAACCATGACGGTAGACAGGTCTGCTCCAAAAGATTTTTTATACCTGCCATATGTTTCTAACTATTTATTGTCTAAATAATTTTTAATTTCTTTATAAATTTTATTTGCTATTTCATTAAATTTTTTAGCTACTTCTATTGTCGGTTTCCCATCGGGCAATAGTCCTAGATCGGTCGGATACCGAGAGTCTATGTATAATTCGTTAATCTCATCAAAAATTTCTTGATCAATTTTGAAGTTTACATATCGTTCAACTTTTTCTCTTAAAACCAATATATTATGAGTGCGGAGAACTTCAGACTCTTCCTCTTCTAATACGGCTTTTAAACTTTTTTCAATTGCTTGCTGGGAATGAAAAGCGACCATATGAGTGAGATCTTCATTATCAAGTATTTCAATTATTACTAGTAAATCATCATAGGCTGCTGTTACCCATGATTCAGCTTGCTTTTTCATATAATGTTTTGCCGGTTACGCTTATTTCTTTAAAAAATGAGTTCGGATTTTCTTTTATTATTTCATATTCCTTTTTTGTATAAACAAGCAAATCAATCGGGATTTTCTTACTTATATCATAGATACATTTTCTTACTAGTAGCTTGTTTTGCATTTTTTCTTCGTAGTTGTTAGAAATTGTTTCGGTATCCAGTATTACTAATAAATCAATATCACTATTTTTGCCGGACTCGTTATTTGCTATTGAGCCGAATACAACAATTTTATAGGGATTTATTTTTTTAGTTTTTCAATTATTTCGGGTAGATATTCTTCCATCCATTCCATAACCGCATTTTATAATATTTCTTTACTTTTTGCTATTGTCGTTTTAAAAAGATGATATTATCTATATTTAGAGAAATTTAGATTTTATGGCGGTATAACACCGGTTATGTTCACGATATGTACGTGCATCCTCGTGACGCTGTCGTAGTTGATGATCAATAATGGAATCTGCACGCGATTATCCTAATAGAATCATCTTCAATTTCATACACAATCCGATGTTCTTGGTCTGTTCTGCGTGACCAACACCCTTGTAACTGATATCGTAAAGGTTCAGGTTTCCCTATGCCCTCGAAAGGATTTCTTTGGATGTCTCTGATTAACTCATTAACTCTGCGTAGTATTTTTTTGTCTTTTTTTTGCCAATACAGATAATCTTCCCATGATTCCGGAGTAAATAACAAATTCATTCTTCAATAAGTTCTTTTTTGAAACTTTTACCGGAGTGTGCCGACTTTAAAGATTTCATCAGATGTTCAGTATTGTTTTTTGTGGATAATAAGTATTGTGTTTCGGTAAGACTATTATAGTCATCCAAAGAAATCAGAACAACGTTTTGATTATCCTTGCGAGTAATTATTAATGGTTCATGATCATGGTAAACCTTGTCCATCATTGCCTTTAAATTTCTCCGCAGATCCGTATAATTAATTGCATCCATACGTACAATATAGCGTACTTAATTATGTACGTCAAGAGTTTTCCGGAACAGTATTAAACGGTGTTCGGGGGGGGCTATTTTCGGTCATAGGTCAAATTCACGACACCTGTTTCAAACTTCTCAACGTTTACTAAATTCCAATTTGTTTCATTTGGTTTAGCCGGAAATAAGGCAATTCCTTCACTGATTATCGTCGGTATAATTGTTAAAATCATCTTGTCCAACAAGTCGTTTTTTAGAAAATAAGTGATGAGTTGTCCGCCGCCGATGAGCAAAATATCTTTTTCTGCTGCCGCCACATAAGTTTGTTGTAACTGTGGTATCAATTCCTATTTTCATGGAACATTTCTTCCAAAATATTTTCTCTACCTTCTAAAGGTTTCAGAATTGCGCCGACAGAGAACGACTCCAGATTTTTAATGCTGGTTTTTTTCTCGATTTTTTCCGATCTGTAGAACTCCATCGCTTCACGGATTATTTCCGAAGTGGTCCGGTCGTTTGCCCTGGAAACTACTGGTGAAACCTTCCTGTCGTGTCTAGTCGTGTTTCTTCTTGATAAATCTCAAACGGTTTCAAACGTACAATCGTACTCTATCTCTTGTCCCCGCTACCTTTATTAATTACACTACAATTTAAAAGGGATAAGGAGTATTCCTTGCGTTTAACTGAAAGAGACGTTACGGCAATAAAAAAAGTGGTGACAAAACACTTCGGCGAAGATGCCCTCGTCTATCTCTTTGGCTCCCGGACGGACGACACCAAACGGGGAGGGGATATAGACTTACTGGTCGAACACGACCCGGAACTGGAAGCAGGGGAGGTCATAAGAAAGAAACTGAAAACCATGACGGATATTCAGTTCGCCTTGGGGGACCGGAAAATAGATATTGTATCGATACCTTTCAATCAGGACAAAACCGATGGTGAGGATGTTCCCATCATTATAAAAAACGCCCGGGAGGAGGGAATACTTTTATGAGTTCGATGAAAGAAACAACCGCGGCCACCGTTGAATCTTCAATTAAGGAGTGCGAAAGTCACCTCTCCAAATGTCGCCGTGCCCTGGGACTCCTGGACCATCTAATCCCCCTTACCCCGGAAAAGTTTAAGGCCCTTGACGAAGATGAAGTGGAACATATCGATCAGCTGATTTATAGATTTACAAAAATGCAGGATTCCATGGGTACCCGACTTCTTCCTTCCCTCTACTCCTATATCGAGAACGATGATTCCCCGAAACCGTTTTTAAACATCATTTCCCGGCTTGAGCAGCTTTCGGTCCTATCCGATGCGGAGGAGTGGCAGTTTTTTCGAAATTTACGAAACAACCTGGCCCATGATTATCCTGAGAGCATTGGGCAAACCGTGGAAACCCTCAACACCCTTCACGACGATTTCGATTCCTTTGCGGAGATGTACGAAAAGGTAAGGGACTACTGGCGGTCCCTCTCGTCGTGATCCCGTCGCGGCCCCGTCGTGGTTTCTTTTAGGGGACCACCACTTCCAATTCTTCGAATACGGAGAAATCGGCTTCGTTTGAAGTAATGATAGAACGGACACCTCCCGCAAAATAGGTGGCCGCAAGCATGGTATCTAAGATACGCTTTCTTCCCAAACCGTACCGTTCCATCCATGTGAGAAACCAGGATACGGTATGATCATTGATATATACCTGTTCGACCTCAATACTGTTCCACCATTGCTGTGATCTATTGAGTGCCTGACGCATGGTAAGAGGTTTTTCAAATCGCTTTGGGTCCGTAATTATATGGATAAACTCCTCTATAACTTGAGGGGCAATTGCAAATGTATCCGGTGAGTCCGGTATTCGTTGTTTGTACTCTCTCGCTTTTTCATGGTTTGGATGGCCTAAAATTTCGGCCTCGACGAGAAATGTGGTATCAATCCCTATTTTCATGGAACATTTCTTCGAAAATATCTTCTCTACCTTCTAAAGGTTTTAGAATTGCTCCGACAGAGAAAGGCTCCAGTTTTTTAATGCTGGTTTTTTTCTCGATTTCTTCCGATCTGTAGAACTCCATCGCTTCACGGATTATTTCCGAAGTGGTCCGGTCGTTTGCGTTTGCGTACTCTTGAAAAATACGGTAAACAGGTTCCGACACATTAATGGTTATCTGTTTCATACATTAATATTAATGTATTGTAGATAATAAGTCAATAAAGAAACTACTGGTGCGGCCTTCCCGTCGTGGTTTCTCCATTAATCTCTCCATTTCAGGCCCTCCGGTTTATTCTCCTACCGAGGTTTTTTTTTTAAAGCAATTCGTATTCTTGACAAACCAAATTCCTTACTTTATTATAAAATGTAAGGAGGTATTGTGGTATCAAAGATTACCGATAAATTCCAAATAACGGTCCCGAAGAAAATTCGTGAGATGCTAAAACTGAATAGAAATGATTTGCTTGAATGGAAGGTGGAGGATGGCAGGGTAGCAGTTGAATCTGTTGCAAAACCTTTTTTAAAACAGAAAGGCTCTGTACGGATTGGTGAGGGTGATATCAAACAGGATATCCGAAAGGCACGTCACGAAATAGGCCGAGTAAAGTAGCGTGGTAGTCCGGGGGCAACAGTGAAACACTATTACATCGATACCAACTGTTTAATTTCCTACGTTACCGATCGGAATATCTCCCAGCAAGAGCGTATTACTCCATTTATAGAGAATGCCGCCGTACTCAAACATAAACTTATCATTACGAGCACTGTAATAACTGAATTTATCTATGTTTGTAGTGCAGTGTATAAGCTCGATAACCTGTGTGTTCGGTCTTTGATTTTGGATCTCCTCCATACCCCGGGCATGGAAGTGGTAGAAGAGTACTCTTTATCTTTCATCCTTCATGTATGGCCGTCGTTTATTACCGATTATGGTGATGCCGTATTGGCCGCTTCCGTTCAAAAGAATGGAGGTATGTTACTCACTTTTGACTGTGTACTTCGTAAAAAATGTACTGAACTGCAGATCGAAACCCATGACCTTTAACTCCTCCGGGTAATCGAGCAGCCCGCCTAATGCCTCTCCCGTCGTGCTTCGTCGTGATCCTGTCGTGGTTTATTTTATCCCTTGCCGTTGCATCAATTTCAGCACTATTATTAATGAAAGGAGCAATACATGAAAAAAGCGATAATTCTTATCATCATTCTGTTTATTCCGCTCGCTGCGTTTGCCGAAGTACAGTTCGGACCGACAGCGTTCTACAATTTTCCATTAATAAGTAACGATCAGTTTCATCCACCTGAAGCGGGTAAGGTGAATGCTTCAAATTTCACGTTTGGTGCCGATTTTCGTCTTAAACTTGGACTGTTGCAGGTAGGGGCGATGGGATTGTTTACACCGGGGGTCGTTTTTCCCGATCCGACCGCGGGGACCATTACTATACCCGCCAGTATGGACGTCTTTCTCGATGCTGGAATTGCGATAGACCTGTTACTTATTCGGTTGGGGATCGGTGCCGGGCCGAATCTCACTCTGTTTTTTGAGGATGCCCCCACCGTCAGCGATACCGTCTCTTCGGGAGTAAATATAAAGGCGATTGTCGATGTCCTGTTTGAAAACCTATCAATCGGCGTTATCTACCTTAATCAATTTGATTTCGACTTCGATAGTACCGTCGGCATTTTAAGCGGGGACAAAACGAAAGGGTTGTTCGGTGTAGCGGCCCTTTTCCGGTTTTAACCGATCACATCAAGGGGCGACATCGAAAGGCCCGAAACGGAGGCAGGACCCCCTTGCCGGGACCTTTTCATGCGTTCCTTTTCGGACCCGGAGGACCGACCGATTCTCTGATAAGAAGATCGCATTCCTGAAGCCGTTCTTCGATCGGACCGCGGGGATTGCGGATTCTTTTGATAAGAAGTTCAACCCCTTCCCCTGCCAGGTGAAAAAAATCCTGGCGAACGCTGGTCAAGGGTACGGGCAGGGTTTTACAGAGAGGAAGATCGTCAAAGCCGGTGATCGATAGGTCTTCCGGTACCCGTATTCCTTTTTTCAGGGCGGTATTCATAAGATATTTCGCGGTATGGTCGTTGAGAGCGCACAAGGCAGTGGGAGGGGCCGGTAAATCGAACAGCCTTTCGATGAGGCTGTCCGCTGCTTTCGAGAAAAGATGGGAATATTCTTCGAGCGAGACATCCTGATGTTGGCCGCCTGCGAAGTTCAGCTCGGTGTATTCGGGCCTGATAAGAAGACGGCCCTCGATCATTGCTCCGCAAAACCCTCTGTACCTCTCGGCATCCGGCTCTAATTTGTCCGGCATTATACAGACGTAACCGATACGACGATGGCCGAGTTTTATCAAGTACCGTACCGTTTTAAACATGCTTTGATAGTTGTCGGATCCGACGAAAGGAGCGTGTACCCCATAGACTCGTCTGTCGAGAAGAACGAAGGGATAGTTGTTTGTAAGGAGGTTCCGATAAAATTCGCTGTTTACATGACTGAAGCGAGGATAGATGAGGACGCCGTTTATTCCGTCCCGTATCAGTTTGGTGATGATCGGTGTTTCATCGGTGGTCCGAGAAATGTTGTGCAGAGTCAAATAATAGTGGTTTTTCCTGCACATCTGCTCCATGCCTTCGAACAGTTCCATAAACATCGTGTGCTGGGTCTCTTTCTGAAACGGCATAACGATTGAAATGATAGGGTTTCGTAAGCCTGATTGCGCCGTAGCGCTTCGTGTTTCTCTGGTCGTCGGTCTGTGGACAAAGGTACCGCTCCCCTTTACTCGATAGACATATCCTTCCTGTTCCAACTCTCTGACCGCCCTGCTGACCGTTATTCTGGATACGTTATACCTTTCCGAGAGTTCCTTCTCGGTCGGGATCTGTGAACCTTCGGGATACTCTTCCTGTAATATCTGGTCTTTCAATGACTCAAAGATATTCTGGTATAACGTTTTCCGTTTTTTAGTGTTATCCGGTTCCATTACAGTTACGTTCCAAATCGTTATCGAAAATGGGGATATGCAGCAAATGTTACCGCGCTTTTTTTACAATTTCCACTTGACAGATGGAAAAACAAAACTTAAAATCAATATATTATATCATTTAAAAAATAAAAAAACAAATGCTATATGCATTTTGTGGTTTTTCCATTAAAAAAAATGAAGAAGGAGGTGATGAGAGTCAAAACGTTGTCGTGATGTAAAAAAGTATTGAAATCAAAAAAAATTTTCTAGGAGGAAATCATGAAAAGAATTCTTATCATTGCATCGATTGTCTTACTGGTGCTCGGTTCGTTTGCCTTCGCCGAGGGAAAGCAGGAAGGAGCCGCTAAGGCGAAAACAATAAAGGTTGCCCACTTTTACGATCCCGCCGGCGGAGGAGCCGCGGCGAAGAACTACGAGTGGTTCGAAAACATTATTGAACAGTACGAATCGAACTACCCGAATGTGACTGTGGAGATGGAAGTTTTCCAGTGGGACCAAATAGACGTGAAGGCAATGTCGGATTATCGGGCCGGGATAGAGGAGCACGATGTTTTCTTGACATCTCCACAGTTGATGGCCCAGCACGGTCTGGTAGGCGACCTTCTGGATATCTCAAACTATGTCAACAATGAATGGACGCAGGAAGATATCGATGATTTTTCCTGGGCTTCCCCGTGGAAAAAGACGACTGTCGGCGGTAAGTTCCTCGGAATTCCATTGGGCGCGCATACGAGAACGATGCTCTACAGAACCGACAGGTTCAGAGAAGCCGGACTCGATCCGAACAGCCCCCCTCGAGATCTGAATGAGCTGGTCGGCTACGGGAAAAAGCTGACGAAAGATACCGACGGTGACGGCAATACCGACCAATGGGGATGTACCATGTTTTTCGGTCCGTCGCGGGCAACGATCGAGCTGTACGTCGCGCCGCAAATATGGCACTACGGCGGCGAACTGTGGGACCCGGATACCAAACAGGCAACATTCGCTTCCGATGCCGGAGTCAAAGCCGCCCAATTCAACAAGGACCTCATGCACAAACATAAAATTACCCCTGAAACTGCCGTTGCCGGTACCTACAACGACAACATCATGCAAGATTTCGTCGACGGCGTAGCCTCGATGACCTGGGGATGGGGTTCCTACTGGATATCCGTACTGGAGGACCAAGGGTTCGCCAAGGGTGTTTTCCCGCCGACCCGAAATCCTGAAATGATCAAAGCAGATGTATCGTTGCTGCCCACGAAACCGCAGGCCGCTTTTACCAACGCGTGGTTCGTTTCTATCTACAAAATGAGTCAAAATCCCGATGAAGCGTGGGATTTCATCCGATTGATGCTTGAACCTGACAACATAATCGATTATCCTGACGCGGGGCTTCCGATTCGCGAATCTCTCTGGGAAGAACCGGAATTCCAGAATGATTTTTATCAAACATGGAAAGCGGCGGTTGAGAAGGGGAGACCGATGCCTCCGACGGCACACTATGGTGAACTTTCGGACACCGTTGCCGCGGCGATGCAGGAAATTCTTGTCAACAATGCCGACATAGAATCGACACTTCAGAGGGCACAGGACGAATATAATGAGCAGTACGGCGGCGAGTAAAAGCAGGAAAGGGCACAAGTCGTTAGATCAAATGAGGGTAGGGAAGCTGGCGCTTCCCTACCTCTTTCTTCTTCCGGCGGTAATTATCCTTTTCGGTCTCCTTATTTTCCCGGTAGTGACCGGTATTGTAATGAGTCTGAAATTGACAACATTGGCAGGTGAGACCAGTTGGGTAGGGTTACAGAACTTTGTTAGAATGTTCGGTGAGTCCCGTTTTCTCGGGAATTTACGGACTTCATTGATTTATGTTTTAGGGAATGTCGGCCTTTCAACACCCCTCGCCTATATGGCGGCGGTTTTGATAACCAGTAAGCTGCCACAGGCTACCTTTTTCCGCTCCATCTGGCTTCTCCCGTGGATCATCGCACCCGTCGTCAGCACGCTCTTATGGCGTTCGATGGTTGATCCTCGGATCGGGCCTATTACAAAGCTTGTTGAATGGATCGCGGGAGAACAGGTTATTCTTCTCTCAAAACCGGGATTGGCCATGCTGTTTATTATCCTCCACAGCTTCTGGCGTTCGTTCCCCTTCGTTATGTTGTTTATTGCCGCGGGTTTGGCAACCATACCGGAAGAGATATACGAATCGGCGACCGTCGACGGGGCCGGGCCGCTAAAAAAATTCTTCAACATTACTTTTCCTATGACTAGTAATCAGTTGGGATTGTCCCTGCTTATGATAACGATGTGGACCCTCCACGACGCGGAGAGCATCTACGCGTTCACTGAAGGCGGACCGGGGTATGCCACGGAAACTCTGGCGGTTCGTCTGTTCAAGATGTCGTTTATCAATTTCGATCTTAATTTAGGTTCCACCATCGGCGTCATCCTCATCGGGATAAGCGCGGTTTTCATGTACTTCTATTTTAAATTGGCAATCAGTAAGGGAGGAGAACAATGAAAAACAGAAAGCTTGCGAAACGCCTCAACAATATCTTCCTTTGGATTGTCTTTATTCTTATTACCGCGTTTGTGCTCTTTCCAATTTATTGGGGAGTTCGTACCTCTATCGCGCCCAGATTCGACTTCAATCTTATTCCGGAAGAAGTTACTTTTGAACATTATCAGAAAATATTAACGAAACCGGAAATATGGCTCTATTTTCGCAACAGCGCCGTTATCGTCATGGGAGCGATCGCTATCGTTCTCCCCGTGTCGATGCTTGGAGGATACGCCTTGGCCCGGTTCAAGTTTAAAGGGGACCAATTCGGAATTCTGTTTTTGGTCCTGCCTATGCTTCCCGTTATCGCACTGCTCGTTCCGTTAATTCGTTATATGAACACCTTGGGAATGTATAATTCGCTTATAGCGGTGGTACTGGTCAGTGCCGTCTTTACCATGCCTTTCGCCATCTGGATGCTGAAAAACTTTATCCTGGGAAACCCGGTCAGTGTGGAAGAGTCCGCACTCATTGACGGCTGTTCACGAATCGGGATGCTTATTCGAATAGCCGTTCCCATGATGCGGCCGGGTATGGTCGCGGTCTCCATGTTCGTTTTTATTCAGTCCTACAGTACGTACGTTATCGCTTACGCGTTGACGTCATCGCCGAAACACCGTGTTGTACCCCAGGCAATTCTCGCCTTCTTGGGTTCGTGGGGTACCGATTGGGGCGGTTTGACCGCGATGGGAATCTTAGCCCTTATTCCCCCCGTCATCTTTTTCCTGATTTTTCAGAGATGGTTCGTGGCCGGAATGTTCGGGCAGCAGCTTAAATAAGATAATATAATAAGGAGATTTCTCGATGAAAACGCTACACCTGATCTGTAACGCGC
>CAZJBZ010000022.1:0-19940 GCA_964543975.1 uncultured Spirochaetales bacterium | reverse complement strand
GATGACTGCTCTGTTCGAACTGTTGAACAAGATCGGCACCATGGAAGAGCGACCGACCGGTCCGGAGGAGATCAGCGACCGCGGACCTGTGCCGCCGGGGGATGAGGGTCCTCGCGGATTGGAGGAACCAGGCTCGGTTTTAATTGCCGAGGATGATCGAACCAACATGCTGCTTTCTAAGCTGTTAGTCAACCGAATTTTTCCGGACGCCGTCGTTTTCGAAGCCGAAAACGGGAAAAAAGCGGTGGAACAATACAGAGAAAAAAAACCTGACATTGTTCTGATGGACATTCAGATGCCGGAGTTGGACGGTTATAACGCCGCATATCAAATTAGAGCGGTGGAGCAGAAAACGGGAAAGCACGCCGTTATCGTGGCATTGACTGCCGGTACCGTGCGGGGTGAAAGGGAGCGCTGTTTGGAGGCGGGGATGGACGACTATCTGTCCAAACCGATCGTTGAAGAACGGTTACGGGATGTCCTTTTCAAATGGAGCGATGAACCGAAAAAACATATCGATCTACCGAAGATACTGAAAGACTTATCGGATGACGAGCAGCTGATTGAAGAGATTTTTACCGAATTGAAACAAAACCTTCCTGAAAAATGCCGTAATTTACGGGAAGCCGTGGACCGGGGCGACTATTCCGAGCTGCAATCCTACGCCCACTCATTGAAAGGATTGTCTCTGAATATGAAATTTCCCATATTAGCCGATCTTTCCAAGCAGGTTGAACAATATGCCGGCGAAAGGCGGGACATGGAAAAGGTGCGGTCTCTGGTTCTGAGTATCGAGAAGGAGTGTGACATCGTTCTTCAAAAAATCGCGGAGCGAAACCGTAACTTCGAGTTCCGTTCAAATTGACAGCCGCCATCCTTAACGGTTGTTAAAACGCTTGTGCGGCAAATAGAAGGAAAGATAGAGCCGATTATTAAATGCGGCACAGCCTTGTCCTATTGGACTTTAAAGAGGCGGGAAGAATGTTTCGGGAGATTTTCGAAACTGAGTCGACCGCTTGTTGGAATGGAGAATGTTTCTCCCGTCCAAACATCCACAAGATAGTTAAAATGATGATCGGACTGCAGCGGGTCCCGCGCATGAGCGTCTCTATCGGATGAGCGAAAGTGAAAGACGTCTATCGTTATTGTCCTTTTTCTTTCCGACGGATTAAAAACACCTAAATAACCTGCCGTATTGTAACACTGCCGGGGAATTTCCGAATCCATGAGGTCGGGTATAATCTGGCGGCCCGTTGAACACGCGGTGGAGAGTTCTTCGATTTTTATAAGCTCCTCAAAATCGGCTTCCGCTAATTTACTTAAATCATCACTGATGAGAAGGGGCCCTCCGGAGAGGATGATGGCGTTTATTTGGAACATCCTCTCGGTTTCATTCAATTTAGTCCGGCTTCTTCTCAGCATGAGGCAGTCGGGATCGTTGATCCACAAGTTTCGCTGCATGGCGCTGCGAACGAACACGTTTCGGATTGAACCCCGCACTCCAACCATGGAACCTGTTCGAAGAAGCTTCATTGAACGGTGGATCCAAAAAGGACCGGTATCCGGGCCGATACGCATCAAGTCTACCGTACCGATTCCGGGAGAGAGGGGCATGCCGCATCCGAGGATGAGCGTTTCGTCTCCCGCTTCTTCCCGGATAATATTCATTCCCCGTTTTAATACCTCGGCCCTCGAAAGGGTGAGCTCTTTATGGCTGCCGCCCCGCAGACAGCCGCCGAAGAGGAAGTCGCACTTGAGAAAAGTATATCCCCAGGTATGGACGATGACTCTGATCACCTTCCTGATGTACTCTTCAAACCGCGGATTGGTAATGTCGAGACCGTAATAGAATTTACCGGGCCAGGCCACATTAAGCCCGGCTAATAATTTTCCGCCGTGTTCATTACGGAGGATGTAATCGGGGTGTATTTTTACCAGATGGGATTTTCTGTCCGCTATAAAGGGGGCCAGCCAAATCCCAGGGATATATCCTGCTTCGCGGATTGCATCGGCCGTCATCTTCATTTTTCCTTTAAACTCAGGTTTCAAGGTAAGCCAATCGCCGATGTTTTGTTGATATCCGTCGTCTATCTGAATCATGTCCAACGGCAGTTTTTTTTGTCGGACCACTTCCACATTTTTGAGAATATCGTCCGGGGTAATTCGGTTGAAATAGTAATACCAGCTGCACCAGCCCCTGATATGTTTTTCGGGTAGACGGATTCCCATCTTCTTTCCGATTAAGGGGAAGTAGTTATGCAGGAGTCCTTCCGTTTCCGCTTTCATCATATAGACGGCATCCAGTTCAATTGATTCCTGTGAGCGGAGTAATTTTCTTCCAAAGTCGAAGACTATTTCGAAGTAGCTTTTCGCCCCTTCCCTGCGGCGCACGTTCAGTCGAATATAGAAGAATTGGTTAAAAGGCGGTCCCTGGCCGATAAAGAAAGATTCTCTTTTCCGTTTGTCTGTGATGCAGGAATACATGTCCGAACTCAGGATGCCGGGAATGTTTGAGGGCAGATTTGCCAAGTTGCTCGAAGCCAATGACACTATCTGAAGATAGGGCCGAAGCGGTTTTTCACTCATTCTGTAGCTTCTCGAGGTAGACCACGACTGATATCCGTTACGAAGAAAGGAGACCGCTTGCGGGTCAAAGTCGGAAATAAAGGTATCCAGGCCGCTTTCCGTTGGGAAGATAAGCCGTGCTATTCTGATGGAATCTTCCGAGATATTGGTCAGCCTGAATTTGAGTACGGACCCGATTTCGGAAATATTGCTCCATTGACCGTCCAGTTCGGCAAGCTCGTTCGAATACCGGAGAATTCCTCGATGAGTTGTTTCGTGACGGTTCAACGGAACAAGCCGGCGAAGCACGCCCTCCTTTATCTGGATGGAGGGAGCGATATCTAATTCATTCCAGCTGATCGAGTGCGGCGTCTGTTCCATAATCCACTTAAACTATCTCATAAGCATTTTTAACTTGCAAGAGAGACACCCTGCGTTTACAATAGGCATTGAACATGGAACCAAATAAAGGGGAAAAAATCCTCATTGTCGATGATGAGATGATCATCAATTTAAATTTGCAGGCAATCCTTGAAAAAAACGGATACGCTGCGGCGTTCGTTAATTCGGGAGAAAAATGTCTGGAGAAACTTCAATCGGATGACCAGCCGGACATCATCCTTATGGATATAAACTTAGGCCCCGGGAAATTAAGCGGACCGGAAACGACCGAAAAAATATACCGGAATTATGATATACCCGTGGTTCTCCATTCGGCTTACACGGATAAGGAGACGATCGATCAAACAAAAACCATGACCAAATATGGGTATATCCATAAGGTGCCCGGTAACGAACACTTTCTCCTGGCGACGGTTGAAATGGCCCTTAAACTATTCAGGTCGGAGAAAGAGTTGAAACGGAACGAACAGAAATACCGGCATCTGTTCACGAATGCCAATGACGCTCTTTTTCTGAACATTCTTTTCGAGGACGGCACATTGAGCAGTTTCACTGAGGTAAACGATGCGGCGTGTGAGCGTCTCGGTTATACAAGGCCCGAATTATTGTCCCTGGGAATGGAGGATATTACTAATAAAAACAGCGGTTTCGATGAAAAGACCATGACGGAAGCGTTAAGAAGGAAAGGCCAATACACCTTCGAAGCGGTCCATGTCTCGAAAGAGGGCGAGCAGATTCCGGTGGATGTAAAAGCGAACCTGTCAGTAATTGAAGGAAGAAAAACCGTCTTCTCTACCGTCCGGGACATTACGGAGAGGAGACGGACACAGGAGGAACTCCAAGAGAGCGAGGAACGGTTTCGTCAGCTCGCGGAGAACATTCACGAAACGTTTTGGCTCAGTTCGCCTTCCATGGACCGCTTCTACTATATCGGGCCCGCGTTCAAATCAACGTGGGGCATCGATGAAACCGAACTCTATTCCAGCCCCGAAAGATTGTTCGATTCGATCCACGAGGAGGACAGAGAAACGTTTCGCGGCACAATAACGGCACGGAGACCTGATGAGACAGGACCGCTGCTTTTCCCGGAGGTGCGAATCATCCGCCCCGACGGAGGCCGGCGCTGGATTTCGGCGAGAGCATTTCCGGTCAAGGACAACAGAGGAGATGTGTATCGCCTAGCGGGGATCGCGGAGGATATAACCGTGCGAAAACGGATGGAAGAGGCGCTGAACCATGCCTATTCCGATTTAAACGAGATTTTCAACGTCTCCGTGCCGCTCTGCGTCATCAGCAGCGCGTATGATCTGCTCCGGGTCAACGATTCTTTTTGCAGCTACTTCGGTGTAATGCGGGAGGAGATCATCGGCAGGAAATGCTATAAAGTTATCGGTGGTCCCGCTTGTCTTACCGAGAAGTGTGAATTAACCTGTATTTTAGGTGGAGAGCCGCAGGCGAGCAATATGTTTGAGGTGTGGAACAAAGACGGTCGTACGATCGATACCTTGGTAACGGCGGTGCCCTACAGGAACATCGATGGTGAAATTATCGGTCTGGTTGAAAACTTCATCGATATAACCGAATTGCATAGGGCTGAAAATAAGCTGTCGGAGAGCGAACGAAAGTATCGTGAACTTTCCAACCACCTTCAACATGTACGTGAAGAGCAAAACGCCTATATAGCCAGAGAGATCCATGACGATTTAGGGCAGTCGCTTACCGCGCTGAAAATGAACCTTTCACTTCTGCGGCAGGACATGGAACAGGCCGTTTTGAAGGAACGCGCTGAGCAGTTTTTTGAGACCATTAAAGAGATGAGGAACATTATCGACGGGACGGTAAAAAAGGTTCGTGAGATCACGAAAGAACTTCGTCCGTCGGTCCTCGATACTTCCTGTATCATTGAAGCCTTAGGTTGGCAGGTTGATGAGTGTCGTGAATATGCCGATTTTTCTCTTTCTTTTACCACAAATGTTGAAACACTCGATTTGGAAAAAGACACTTCACTTGCGGTTTTTAGGATTGTCCAAGAGGCGCTTACCAATTGCCTTCGGCACAGCAAAGCGCGGAACGTGTGCGTAGGTTTTTTTAAGGGTGATTCTCTCTGTACCGTATCCGTTACTGACGACGGACGCGGTTTTTCGTCCGAGTCCGGCACACAGCACCGCTCATTCGGAATAATCGGTATGCAGGAGCGTGCCGCTTCCTGCGGAGGGAATATTTCTATCTGCAGCAATTCGGGAAAGGGGACCGTGGTAAAACTCACTGTACCCCTTCAGGAGGAAGGATGATTACGGTAATAATCGCCGATGATCACGATCTGATTCGAGACGGTTTTAAAAAGCTTCTGGACCGGGAAAGTGATATTACCATGGCAGGCGAGGCCAAATCCGCCGCGGAACTCTTCGGTGCTTTGGAAAACGGTCGGCCTGATGTTGTGGTCTTGGACATCAGTCTTCCCGATAAAAACGGTATAGATGTCTTAAAAGAAATGAAGGTACAGCACCCCGATATTCGAATTCTTGTCTTAAGTATGCATCCTGAGGAACGGTACGCGGTCAGGGCCTTGAGAAACGGAGCGGCCGGATACATAACGAAGGGCAGCGCCTCTGAAGAGTTGATAAAGGCGGTAAGAAAAGTCGCCCTCGGAGGCCGCTATATCAGCGATATTTTAGCGGAAGAACTGGCCTTCGCCTTTTCCGATGAAAATGATAAACAACCTCACGAAAAGCTATCGGACAGAGAATATCAAATTCTTCTTTTATTAGGGGGCGGTAAATCGGTGCAACAGATAGCGGACTCCCTTTCGTTGAGCATCAATACCGTCAATACCTATAGACGCCGGATTATGGAAAAAACTTCTCTTCACGGCAATTCGAAACTTATCCAATATGTCATTCAACACAATCTGATCGAATAGCCGGGACTTTCTTCGGCATCCATCGGTCCCGTGTCTATTCTGTAACAAAAACTGTGACACAAAAATCACACTTTTCGTGATACCGTTCCTCTTTCCGGTGAAGTACGATAGAACCGGAGAGTAAATAATGACGGAACTCCTTGAAAAAGTTGTAAACTGCGCTAAACAGCATAGCCTTGTGCCTTCATTGTCGCCGGATGTCGCTATCCCGGTCCCCGGAATTAATAAGGTGGAACTCTATCTCTCTTTTCACGGTAACGATCACTGTTCTCACTGCATCACCTGTTCAGGTCCTCATCGGACCGAGACGATGCATCCCGATTCCGCTCTCCGGCTCATCGACGCTATAGCCCGCTATTCCGTCCTCTCGGTACTTCCCGACCGTTTCGGCAAGGGAAGAGTGGTGTTTTACGGAGAGCAGGCAAAGGGGCGGTTAGATAAGCGGCGGAAACCTTCGAAACCGGTGGAATTGTTCGACTCTATCGATTTTAACGAATACGCCGATTGCTTGATGGGTAAAAACGAACATTCAATGTGGATACAAGGAGACAGAAGGACCGAGCTGCCGATGGGAAGACCGTCGATCCGGATAAGTGGAGGCGAGTTTTTTACGTGGCCCCATATAGTCGGGGGTGATATGCTCTCAACCGAACAGCGTCTTGTCTATCAGCGTCTCCTGCTCGATGCGATTCGCACCCGGTTGCCGGCATACGACATCTGGATTTTGACCAACGGCAGATTCGCCGAGAGTGATGAGGCGGCGGTCGAGGTCCTTCGGCACTGGGCACCTGCTTCCGGTAAAGGAGGGACCGAGCGAGTTCCGACTAGGCAGGTTTCCGCCGGTAAAACCCGAATATGCGTTTCCGTTGATCCTTTTCATAAACCACCTAAAAACAGCACCCGGGATGAGATGGTGGACAGGATTTGGAAAGCCGCTTCCATTTGCGGACTTGGTGCGCCTTATCTCTACGGAATACCGAATAGACGGGTTTTTCTCTTGGGACGAGCATTAGAAAACTATCTGAACGGCGGCCCCGCTTTTTTCGAAGGCTACGAAGTCGATGCCGTCGATTTACGGAAAACCAACGGCTGTAACGAACTGAAAGGCTTTATTGTGAATACGCCGAAAGGCGGTTTGCCGGTCAATAATATAGTGGTCAACTACGACGGACATCTTTCTTACTGCTGCGCCTGTGTGGGGGATTACGGCAATTTCCTTGAAGGGCCTGAAAATACCTTACGGAATTTGATACGGGACCCGGTCGCTTGCGTGTTGAGAAAGGGGGAGAGCGCGGAGAAGTTTTTGGGCATGGCCGCTGAAATGGACCCCTCGATTGCCGCTGTCGGAGCGTCCGGAGGGAAGGCGTTGGGGTCGATCTGCTACCAATTACTGAGCGGAAAAAGAATGAATAAAAATAACGATCGATTGTATAATTGATCGATGATATAGAGAAAGCCAAAGAGAGGAGGAAAACTATGGCTAATGTAAAAGAAATCAGAAGCGTTATTAAATCAAGTAAAAAATTCATTGAAAGTTTGACCGATCCGCTATTCATTACCGGTGACGATTTGACCATCTGGTACATCAATGAGCCCGCGCTGCAAACGTTGGGGTACGCCGAAGAGGAGGTCGTCGGGAAAATGACCTGTGCCGACCTCTGCAAAACCCCTCTGTGCAATACACAAAGCTGTACCATCAAGAACTGCATCAAGAACAAGACCAGTGTACTCGGAAATACGGTGGCGCAGACACGGCAGGGAAAGATGCTGCCTGTTCGAGCTCAGTGTAACGCCATCTATGATAAGAAGGGCAACCCGATAGGGGGCTTCGAATATCTTGCCGATGCGACCACCGTGGATGAGGGGTTTCTCACCAATATGGCGGATGCCGCCTTTCGGACAAACACCGACCTTGTCATACAAAACATCAATGATGCCGCCTTGGAAGCGCTGGGGTATACCAGGGATGAGGTTGTCGGCAAGATGACCTGCGCCGATCTCTGCAGAACTCCCGTGTGCGGGACCGTGAACTGCACCATCAAAAAAGCAATGAGGGAGAAGACCACGGTAGTCGCGTCGACCGTAGCCAAACAGAAAAGCGGTGACATACTCCCCGTGAGGGCCACCTGCGGCTACCTCAACGATGAAAACGGCAACATGACGGGCGGTTTCGAAGT
This sequence comes from uncultured Spirochaetales bacterium, assembly GCA_964543975.1. Taxonomy (GTDB): domain Bacteria; phylum Spirochaetota; class Spirochaetia; order SPDA01; family CAZJBZ01; genus CAZJBZ01. The sequence continues at coordinate 11,876 of CAZJBZ010000022.1, read as the reverse complement.
CATATCCGCTCTCAACCAGGTTGATGAAGGGTTTCTCGCCAATATGGCGGATGCCGCGTTTCGAACTGACACGGAATTGGTAATACAAAACATAAACAACGCTGCCTTACAAGCTTTAGGATATGCCCGCGAAGAGGTTGTCGGAAAAATGACCTGTGCCGACCTTTGCAGAACCCCGGTCTGCGGTACTGCCGACTGTACCATCAAAAAATGTATTGAAACCAGAGGCACGGTGGTTGCGGAGACTAATGCGAAGACCAAAGACGGCAGGACCATTCCGGTGAGGGCAAGCTGCGGTGTTCTGCTCGATCAACAGGGTAATCCTTCGGGCGGGTTCGAAGTTATTTCGGACAATTCCGCACTGATGAATATGGTCGAAAACATGGGAATGATTTCTCAGGGAGACCTTACTTCCGAGGTGGCGGAGGAGTACCTTCTTCGTGACGATGCGGTGGGGCAGCTGGCCAATGCTTTTGCCGAAATGCAGAAGAACCTGATGAATATTGTCGCCGATGTTCGTGCCGGCTCTTCGCAGGTTACCGCCGGAGGGCAGCAGATGAGTTCGACGTCGCAGCAGCTTTCCGAAGGTGCTTCGGAGCAGGCGGCTTCCATTGAAGAGATATCATCATCAATGGAACAGATGAGTGCCAACATAAAACAGAACGCGGACAACTCGGCGGAAACTGAAAGAATCGCCCAAAAGGCGGCAGTGGATTCGGAAGAGAGTTCGAAGGCAGTCATGGAAGCGGTCAACGCGATGCAGCAGATAGCCGAGAAGATCGGTATTATTGAGGAGATAGCTCGCCAGACGAACATGCTTTCTCTGAATGCGTCGATTGAAGCGGCCAGGGCCGGTGAACACGGAAAAGGTTTTGCCGTCGTGGCCTCTGAAGTCGGGAAACTTGCCGCACGAAGTAAAGAGGCGGCCGGTGAGATAAGCGAAATCTCCTCTTCGACCGTTGATGTGGCCGAAAAAGCCCGGCAGATGATCGAAAGTCTGGTCCCCGATATAAAGAAGACTGCGGAATTGGTGCAAGAGATAAGTGCCGCCAGCGGGGAACAATCGAAGGGTGCCGAGCAGATAAACGAATCGATCGGCCAATTGGACCAGGTCATTCAGCAGAACGCTTCGGCCTCGGAAGAGATGTCTTCAGTCGCGGAGGAGCTGGCCGGTCAGGCGGAAGAGCTGCAATCGACCGTCGACTTTTTCAAAGTCGATACAGGCGGAGAGAGGATAGAGCAACGGCGACAGCCTCTTCGGATAGAGGATTCCGGTGCCGGTGATCAAGAACGACGACAAGCCCAAGGCAGACAGGCTAAGGGTGCCCAGGGGGCAAAGTCCGCAGCGAGAAGCGGCGGTAACGGAGCTGCCTTTTCCGACAAACGCCAACATGCCGCGGGCGGTAGAAACAATAAAACGGCAATTACGTTAGCGGAAGAAGAGAGGGGAAAGAAAACCGTCGTCGGCGCCGAAGCAAAAACCACAATAGATTCCGATGATTTTGAAGAGTTCTAGGAGATAATGATTATGAGTGATATAACCATAACGGTAACAAACCAATATTTAACTTTTACCATAGGAGAGGAACACTACGCGGTTGATGTCGCGAAAGTAAAGGAAGTTCTCGAGCTGTCTCCCATAACGCGTATTCCTAAAACCCCTGCCTATATGAGCGGTGTTATTAACGTCAGAGGCAGCGTTGTACCGGTGGTCGATTTAAGACAAAAGTTCGATATGCCTTCAATAGATGCGACAGTGGATACCAGTATTATCGTCATCGAGGTAATCAATAATCAAGATATATTAACCATCGGCGTCATGGTCGACAGTGTTCAAGAGGTTGTGGAGATCCAGCCGGAAGACATTGAACCCACCCCGAGAATAGGGACCCGTTTGGATACCGCATTTATCGACGGGATGGGGAAATATAGCGATACCTTCCTCATTATCCTCAATGTGAATGAAGTGTTCACAAAAGAGGAAATAACGCGGATGGGAGAAGTACGGGATGAGGAAAACTGAATTAAAGTGAGCAGCGCCAATGAAAGTACTGATAGCTGACGATTCACCACTATTGCGAGAAAACTTTTTAAAGCTGATCAGTTCTATAGAAACTGTGAAAGAAACGGAGACGGCACACAATGTCCCTTCCACTATCGAGTTGCTTAAGGCTTTTCAACCGGATGTTCTTTTTTTGGACATTCGAATGCCGGGAGGGACAGGTTTTCATGTTCTCGAGTTCATTCAAACATGGAACAACAGCAACAAACCCGTGGTTATCGTTTTTACGAACTATGCTGATGAACGGAATAGGAAAAAAAGTCAAGAATTGGGAGCACACTACTGTTTTGATAAGACCAATGAGTTTGAACAGGCTGTTGGAGTGCTTCGTACCATCCAACGCATGTGAGGGAATATAAAGAGGATGCGGACAGAGACGATATTGCCCTTGATTGAGCAGTATAGTACAAATGAAATGAGTATGGAGAAGAAAGAATCACCAATGAATCGTGTACTGGTCGCGTTAAATGATGAAGAAGTAAAGAAGCAGATCACGAAAGTCTTAGAAGGTGATGAAGATGAATACCATATTCATTTCTGCGAAACAATCTCTACACTTGATTCATTGCTCAGCTCGTATACAATCGATATTATCATCCTGGATTTTAATTTTCAGAACGGCGTATTGGCCGACTGGCTCTCTCTCTGGCCCATCCCGTTTGTCGTTATTGCCGATGTTGATGAACGGGAAAGATTGAAGGAGATGATGAAGGATGAGGTCAGCTCGTTCTTAATCCATGAACCTTCATACAGCTATCTGAGTGTCCTGCCTCTTACCATAAAGAAAGTGTTGTATTATAGAGAGCTTCAGGATATACAAAACCGACAAATTCAATGGAGTGAAAAGCGGTATCTTGAACTCGTACGGGCGCTTCCGGATGTAGTCTATCACATCGATTCCCACGGCAATTTTCTCTTTATCAACGATTCGGTGAAAACAATGCTCGGTTACGATCCGACTGAGTTGATCGGAAAACATTTTTCCGAAATTTTACAGCCGGAAGAAGTAGAAAAAGTGAGCAAGAATGAAGTGCTTAAAAAATACGCGGGGAAAAAGACAGGAGAGGAACTCTCCCCAAAAATTTTCGATGAGAGGCGCACCGGAAAAAGAAAAACTATTAACCTGGTCGTACGACTGAAACATAAAAGAGAAGAGGAAGCCGAACCACATCTGGGTATTGTTACCGCGTTTGGTGAGATAAGTGCCTCCGGTTTTGGGTTTAACCGCGAAGCTGGCCCTAACGGGGGAACGGTCGGGATTATCCGAGATGTGACCGAGAAGGTCTATCGTGAAAGATTATTACGAAAGGCGAATGATGAAAAATCAACGTTGCTGAGTGAGATACACCACAGGGTGAATAATAACCTTCAGCTCATCTTGAGCCTCATCAACCTGCATAACGAAGAAAGACCGGAAGACGGTGTTCCGCCCCTCCTTCGAGAAATTCAGGCTGAAGTCCATTCGATGGCCTTAGTCCATGAACAGCTCTATAAATCAGAAACGGTAAACAAAGTAAACATGCACGATTACATCAACAATCTTTTTTACAGCTTATTAGATATTCACGATGTAGCGGTAACTTCCGTTTCCTTTTCCCTAATGGCGGAGCACTGTTATCTTGAACTGGAAAAAGCCACCCCTGTGGGACTCATCCTCAATGAACTTACCTCAGCCTCTTTAACTGTAAAAAAACCGACGGATAACGAACCGAGAGAAATACGTATCGAATTACACAATGAGAACGAGAACCACTTGCATATCATCATTGAAGATGAGATAATTTTTACTCTTCTCAAGGAGTTCGAGCCGGGGACGACTGCTACCGGATTGCAGCTGGTCTATATTTTGATAGAACAACTCGATGGTGAGGTGTTGTTTGAAGAAGATGACCGGAAGCGCATTAGAATTTCAATTCCGCTGAAGAGGTAATCCGTGGATGCTAACATTCTCATTGTGGAAGATTCTATATCTATACGCGAGAGCTTAAAATACATCCTTACTACTAACGGTTATTCGGTGGTTGAAGCTATCGACGGAATCGACGGGATGGAGAAGCTGCAACTGCGGGAGTACTCTTGCATCATTACCGATATCAACATGCCGAACATGAACGGCCTCGAGTTTATAAAAGGGGCAAGAGAAATGGAGGCGGTGCGATATGTGCCTATTGTGGTACTGACAACCGAATCGCAATACGCAATGCTTCAGCAGGGCATGAAGGCGGGGGCTACCGCTTGGATTGTGAAACCGTTCAATGAGGAAAAGCTTCTGAATACCATCAATAAAGTCATAACATGACGAAATAACGGGCGGCTGATCAAAGAAACCCACTTGTATTACTCAATTGTAAGCATCCGTTGAAGCCAAATCTCACCTGTCTTATGGGGATAGTCGTAGACATAGAACTCGATCAAGTAGTATCCCGATTTTTCAGGGGTCCACGTGAACTCGCCGGTGTGGGGTCCCAAAATGCTTCCTTCGGGGGCGTGTTTCATTTCGAAGAGGAGAGTGTCGCCGTTTTTGTCGGAGACAGCATCCGCCAAACTGAAAGTAAGGGGTTCACCGGTTCGGCCGGTAATTATTTTCGAGAACTCCCCGGTCAGTTCGGGGGGTGTGTTGAGGCCCCTAATTGTCAACCGGTTGCATTCCGCAACCGTCCGGTTCCTGTGAAATAGTCGCGGTGTAAATGTTCTTTCCCCCACAAAAGGGACGCGGGCCGTATAGCTCTCTTTTTTTTCGGTCTTGTATACCGAGGTACCGTTATAAAATACTTCTACCATATCATAGTCACCGTCACCCTCTATAATAAAAGTGATAATCCCGTCCTCAAGGTTCTTATCAAGGTTTTTACTGTGCTCAACCTCCTGCTTGTCCACGTTCACCGTTGCGGTTCCGATAATCGGTAGAGAGAATTGAACATAGACTTCATTGTCCCGGTTGGAGGCTTTTATATCGATTGTTTTAACTCCGAATCGTATGTAGGTGTGGCTGCTTGCCTCGATAAACTCCGCATCCGGATAAAATTTAAATTGAAGCGAATCGTAATTCTCTCCCCCTACCGAAATGGTTATTTGTTCTCCTGTCCTGGCCGATTCCGCTCCGTTCGCGAGGGTGACATCGGTTATGACAGGTTCGGGCAAGGGGGCTTCTTTGCTTTCAGCTTCTTCCGCTTCCAAAGCGGCTCTCTCTGTTTCAACAGTTTTTTCCGTCGGTTTTTTTTCCATGCCGGCGCAACCGATTGAAAAAAAGAGGGTAATCGAGGTTATTATCAACAGAGGTGCGATAATAGTGATTGTTCTTTTCGGTGAAAACATCGTCACTGATTTCTTTCATAGTAACGGCAATAATGCCTCGAAGCAAGCACTCGAATTGCCTTAGAAGTCGTAGACAAACACCAAATGATTACGATAGTGTGTAATTATGATTGATGGTGTCGAAATAATGAAAGGATACATGGAATTATGCAATATTTCGTTTGAAGAGCTTCGAAAATATCTGAAGCGGGAAGACGATAGAGATATATTTAATGCTTTTCTTGAAAAAGATTTGGAACTAATGACCTATATTAAAAGAAATGGTGAAAAACTGCGGAAACTTTCTAATGATAAAATGCTGGAGCTGCTCTGGCATGAATGGAGAGAGGAACTCTTTCTCATCTTCGATGAGATGATGGAATATAAAAAAAACGAATGAATTTTTCTTCGGAAACCGGACCTCTTGCGACACCATTATTTCCCCATCAATCGATCGGATGCTCTGTCCGTTTTTTGTGATAGCTCCCTTAACCTGCCTCAGTGTAAAATCGGCACAATTCTACTTTTACACTTGACGTTCGTATTAAAAAGTAACAAGTTTTACTCATGGTTACAAACAAGAAAAAAGAAGAAATAATAACCTTCAAAGTTGATGAATCCTTGGCAAAGAAATTGTCCGGAATTTCAAACCGTTCAGATTTCATTCGCAGGGCCATCCTTTCGGCTTTGGAAAGCGCTTGTCCTCTCTGTATGGGAACGGGCGTTTTGACTCCGGAACAAAAAGAACACTGGGATGAATTCTCTCAAACGCACACCATCGGAGAATGTTCTTCGTGTCATGCAAATTATATCATTTGTGAAAGGCATTAAGCTCCTTTTTTGTCTTTTCAAGAGAGCTGTCCTTCCGGAAGAAATGACCCAAAAGATCGGTTCCGTTTTGCGGTGATAACGTTGGGGATGGAGTACGGTTTTGGGGAACACAAAAAATATTATTCACATTGAAGATCTCTCTTTTTCGTATGGCGGTATATCCGTTTTAGAGGGGGTCAACCTCTCGGTTGAGGAAAAGCAGTTTCTCTATATCATCGGTCCGAACGGCGGAGGGAAGACAACCCTCCTTAAATTGATTTTAGGACTGCTCAAACCTTCAAAAGGACGAATTCTTATCTATGATAACGCTCCCGAACAGGTCCGTCATACAATAGGGTATGTTCCTCAATATCAAAATTTCGATCCCAGGTTTCCGGTCACAGTCCTTGAAGTCGCACTGATGGGAAGACTGGGCAACCGGTTGGGGTTTTATTCCAAAAAGGACAAGGCTGTGGCGAGAGAATCGCTTGCGATAGTCGGTCTGAACGGTTTGGACGAACGGCCTTTTGCCGATCTCTCCGGAGGACAACGGCAGCGAGTTCTCATCGCCCGCGCTCTATCGAGTGAACCTTCCATATTGATTTTAGATGAACCGACTTCAAGTGTCGATGCTTCGGTCAGGCATAAATTGAGTGAAGTGCTTGAACAATTGAACGGCACCATGACCATCCTGGTTACCACCCATGATGTCGGATTCGTTAACAGGGCCGTTAAGGGGGTAGTGTGTGTCAACCGGAAGGTTCGGTTCCATCCTACAAACGAAATCGATAGTAGTATAATTCAAGAGGCGTACGGAGCACCGATGAATATTGTCCGTCACGATCAATTGTGTACTGATGAGGAGCTGCACGGTGATTGATTTTCTCAACGCTTTGGCAAATCCCGACATCCCTTTTCTACGATATGCTCTTTTAGCCGGTATCCTTTCCAGCGGCGCGTTCGGTATTATCGGTACCTATGTGGTCGTCAGGCGCATCAGTTACATGGCGGGTGCGATTGCCCACTCGGTTTTAGCAGGAATTGGTTTTGGACTCTTTGTACAGAAGAAATTGGGCATTGAATGGTTTACTCCTCTTTTAGGCGCCGTTTTCGCCGCACTCTTCTCGGCAGTAATCATTGGTTTGGTAAGTATGTACGCGAAACAGCGGGAAGACACCGTCATTGGTGCGGTATGGGCAATCGGGATGGCAACCGGCATTATGTTCCTCTCAAAAACGCCGGGATATGTGGAACCGATGAGTTACCTTTTCGGCAATATTCTCATCATATCGCGGACCGATCTTGTCCTGATCGCTGTTTTAGATGCTGTTGTCATCGTGGTCGGTCTCCTCTTCCATAATCAACTGAAAGCGATTTCTTTCGACGCGGAGTTTACTCAAGTTCGAGGCTTAAAAACCGGACTCTTTTTCCTCCTTATCCTCATCCTCACCGCTCTGACGGTTGTTCTTTTGGTAACAATTGTGGGGATTGTCATGGTTATCGCCCTCTTAACCCTCCCCGCCGCCGTCAGCGGTATTTTTTCAAAGCGTTTGGGACGGATGATGATCTTTTCCACCCTCTTCTGCATGCTCTTTACCACCGGAGGATTGGGGGTCAGTTATCTCTACGATTTTCCTTCCGGGTCTACCATCATCCTTTTTGCCGGGGTTGTGTATTTAGCACTGGCGTTTGCACGGTATCTGGTAAAAAAACACTCTTAGGTACGGGTTGAGCCCTTTTACGGTGTCATTGACCGTGCCGTTTCGGTAATCAGCTTCCACCCCTCTTTGACATGACGTTTTTCCACATAGGTTTGGCCGATGACAAATCGGATTGTGTATTTTCCGTTGAGTTTTGTATGGGTAAAGAAGGCTTCCCCGGTGCTGTTGATCTTTTCGAGAAGCCGGGCGTTGAGTTTATTGAGTTTTTCGGTTGTCTCCGCCGACTCGGGGCTGCTTGAAGCGAGTGCGTGTCCATCCTGTCCGCCGTCTACCGTTGTGGGCGTGTACCGAAAACAGATGGTATTGAGAGGGACCGGGGCCAACAGTTCGAAATCTTCCGCTTCTTCGATCCAAGAAACAACATCCTTGGTTAAATCGATATGTTTTTTTATGGTCGCTTTAATCCCGTCAACTCCGAAGGACCGAAGAACGAACCACAGTTTGAGCGCGCGAAACCGTCTTCCCAGAGGAATCCCCCAGTCCCTGTAATCGTTGACGGTTTTCCCTTCGCCGGTTTTAAGGTATTCCGGCATTATCTCGAACGTGCGGACCAACGCCTCGGTATCTTTTGCGAAATAGGCGGAACAGTCGAAATTGGTGAACATCCATTTGTGCGGATTAAAAACAAAGGTGTCCGCGTATTCGATCCCCTCGATCATCCAACGGAATTCGGGGAGGACCATTGCCGAACCGGCCAATGCGGCATCAACATGAAGCCACACCCCGTACTTGCTGCAGATTTTACCGATCGGTAAAAGGGGGTCGATTGCCGTAGAACCGGTGGTACCGATAGTTGCCACGGTACAGCAGGGAACTAATCCGGCCTTCCTGTCTTCCGCGATCGCCTCTTCCAATTTTTCTGGGATAAGGGCGAACTTTTCGTCGACGGGAATTTTCCGAATGTTTTCCCTGCCGAATCCGGCAATTTTCACTCCCTTTTCTATGGAGGAGTGGGTCTCTTCGGAACAGTATACGGTAAAGGTTTTGTCTTTCGGAAACCCCTTGTCGTTGACGGAGTATCCGGTCAACCGTTCCCGAGCGGTAAGGAGGGAACAAAGCGTCGAAGAGGAGGCTGAATCCTGAATAACTCCATCGAAACCGGGGGGCAATCCGATGATCTGACGAAGCCACTGCATTGTTCGTTCTTCAAGTTCCGCTGCCGCGGGAGATGTCTGCCATATCATGCACTGTGCACCCAATGCCGCAGTAAGCATTTCTCCCAGTACCGAGGGATAGGAGCTGTTTGCCGGAAAATAGGCGAAAAACTTCGGATGCTGCCAGTGGGTCATGCCGGGCATGATAATCTCGTCAAAGTCCTTCATAATAGCTTCAAACGGCTCTCCCCGTTCAGGCGGCTCCAAGGGGAGGTTGTTTTTGATATCACCGGGATTGACCTTCGACTTCACCGGGTACTGTTCGATATTTTCAAAGAAGTCGGCCATCCTATCGACCATATAGTGACCGTATTTTCGAAACTCTTTCAGATTCATGTTGTTCGCTCCTTGTCCGGTATCCATTTTTACCGTATCCGCTATCGGTGTTAAAAATCAAGGTAGTGGAGGCACTTGCAAAAATCATCATTTTATCAATACTTAAAATACTTAACAAATGTTAAGTAATAAAAGCTTGCACTTTTTAAGAAAATGAGGTACTATGAAGTGATGTCCGATAGAGAAAGAATAGCAGAAAAGTTTAACCGAGAAGCGGAGTCCGTTGTGTTTCACGGTAGTTGTCTCGATTTAATGAAAGACATTCCCGATCATTATGTCACCATGAAAGGAAAATTGCTCTACAGTCCGGTTGAAATGAATAAGGAATGTGATGTTGGGAATCACACCTTAGTTTGTGCGTTCTTCTTGGGCTGAGAAGGACCTGATGGTTACTCATCCGCTATGCTGTCCCTCTCCGTCTCCCAATGCCTGTTCTCCCGATTGTTGATCAACTAGCCTGTTTTGCGTTAACATCGTATTTGCGTTGATGACGATGCTTGAAAAGGCGTGACTTATGGAGCCGGAGGGAAACTCGGTGAGCGGTCTTTGAAATGTGTTGTCATCGCCTGTAATAGAGAGGTACATTAAAGTTATGCAATTGAGGCACTTGCAAAAATCACCATTTTATCGGGGCTGAAATAGTTAAATGCTTACGATTTTAAAGATTGACCTTTTTGCAAGTGCCTCATATCCCTATTTTGAAAGAGGCTCAATATATTAAATAGTCCATGCATACCCATATTTCTGTAAAAAGGACCGCCTTATGCCCGTTTCTTTAGGATTAGATATAGGATCAATTTCTATTAATACCGTCATCTTAGATGAGAAGAAAAAAGTAATCGAAAACCACTACACCTACTCACAGGGAAGACCGTTTCAGAAGCTGCATGAAATTCTTCAGGATATACTGACCAGATATAATCCGGAGGATATTGCTCGCGTCGGTATAACCGGGACCGGCGGTAGATTGGCTGCCGAGTTGATCGGCGGCTCGTTCGTCAATGAAATAGTGGCCCAATCCACCGCAGTGCAGGAACTATACCCTCACGCGAAAACGGTCATCGAGATGGGAGGTGAAGACTCCAAGCTGATCTTCATGGAACCGAACGGGCAGGCAACGGCTTCGCAACTGAGTGATTTCGAGATGAACACCATGTGCGCGGCCGGTACCGGCTCGTTCCTCGATCAGCAGGCAAAGCGAATCGGAATATCTATTGAAGATGAGTTTGGTGAGCTGGCAATGAAGTCGGAAGACCCGCCCCGAATTGCCGGAAGATGCAGTGTCTTCGCCAAGAGCGACATGATCCACCTGCAGCAGATCGCCACGCCCGTCCATGATATCGTCGCAGGCCTCTGCTTCGCCGTGGCCAGGAATTTCAAAGGGACCTTAGGAAAAGGGAAGCGGTTGGAATCTCCGGTTGTTTTCCAGGGCGGGGTCGCGGCAAACAAAGGCGTGGTGAGAGCTTTCAGGGAAATACTCAGTATGGAGGACGGGGACCTGATCATCCCGGATTATTACGCGAGTATGGGGGCAATCGGAGCTGTGTTCCACCTTCTCAAAGCAAAAGAGGAACAGCAGATTCCTTTTCTCGGCACGGAAAATCTGGATAAGTACCTCCAAGAAGAACAAGCAAGCGGTCCCGTTATGGAACCGCTTGCGGAATCGAATGCGGAATATAAAAAAGAGGTGGTGTTTGGAAAGAAAGAAGGAGGAAAGCTCGCCGTTTCATTAGGTCTCGATGTCGGTTCCCTGAGCACAAACATCGTTTTAATCGATGATGATGATAATGTCGTGGCCCGGCGCTATCTGCCTACCGCGAGTAAACCGCTGGAAGCAATTCGGCAGGGATTGGAAGAGATAGCGGAAGAAGTGGGCGATTTTATCGAGGTCAAAGCGGTGGGGACCACCGGTTCGGGACGATATCTGACAGGAGACTTCATCGGGGCCGACACCATCCAAAACGAAATTACCGCCCAAGCTACCGCCGCAATAGCCTACGATCCCACGGTGGACACTATCTTTGAGATCGGGGGACAGGATTCGAAATACATCTCCATCCAGCAGGGTGTAGTCGTCGACTTCGAGATGAACAAGGTGTGCGCCGCGGGCACCGGCTCTTTTTTGGAGGAGCAGGCGGAAAAACTCAACATCAACATTGTCGAAGAGTTCGGAGATCTTGCTCTATCCGCTAAACACCCGGCACGCCTTGGTGACCGGTGCACGGTTTTTATGGAATCGGACCTCAACTCTCACCAGCAGAAGGGCGTAAGCACGGAGAACCTTGTCGGCGGTCTGGCCTATTCCATCGTCCAGAATTATATTCAGAAACTGGTCGGAGAGAAAAAAATCGGCACCAAGGTCTTTTTCCAAGGCGGGGTCACCAATAACAAGGCGGTGGTGGCCGCCTTCGAGAAAATTACCGGAAAACCTATTACCGTTCCCCCCCATTTCGATGTAACCGGGGCCATTGGGGCCGCCATGTTGGCCAGGGACAGGAT
>CAZJBZ010000021.1:0-20507 GCA_964543975.1 uncultured Spirochaetales bacterium | reverse complement strand
GTTTTTGGTTCCGTCTTAACCTCAGAATATGTCAAAAGAACATTCCTCCCGAACCAAAGTAGTGAAACTATTTTTCAGCGCGAGACTACCTTTAATAATCTCCATGCTGATTTCTCAAATCTTCTCTATGTTCGGATAATTGGTCCAAAAGGCAAAATCCACTACAGCACCTATGACTCCGATATACAGCGCAAACAACAATTCAGCATTACTTATAAACGTTTGGAAGATGTCGGTGAAGAGATTGAGCAGGAGCTGCTGCTTCTCGAAGAGAATGAAGAACCGGATTTTATCATCGATGGTTCAGGCGGACGTATCATCTATCAATTTCCTTTCTATGACCATCTAAACCTTTTTAAAGGAACGGCCCTTTTTTATGTGTCAAAAAAAGATTTGACCGCTTTTTTGATAAAACGGAATGTTATTGAAGAAGGCAGAGGTTTTTCTTTAATGGATGAATTGGGATATGTATTTAATATAGATGTAACGAATGAACCTGAAATTAAAGAAGGATTAGAAAATATTTGGAGTAGCAGGAAAGAATCGTTCGATGTGGTTAAGAATGAACCGCTAATCGGTTTGGATTCGGACAAAAAATATTTCCTGTTTAGTAAATATAGCGAAAAAGCGGGGTTTATCGGCTACATCGTACCTGAACATCTTTTCACGCTGAACCGGTATTTAAAAAATATTCTTATGGCTTCTTTTTTCTTAAGTCTCTTTCTTATACTATTTCTATTATTTAGCATTAGGCAGGACAAAATATTAGTTCTATCCGAACGTATCAAGCGATTTCAAATTAATTTCTTAAAAGAGTACGTTGAAAATAAAGAATCGATTGATTGGGACAAGTGGCAGCGTGAACTTGGAAGAAAAAGGAAGATTGTTGCATCAGATATCAAACAGGGTTTAGGAAAACTGACCAAAGATAAGGAAAAAGAGGTCGATCAACTAATCGATAAGAGTTGGGATGAGATCCTTTCCCTTATCGGAGAGCGAGTTGAACAGCCTAAACAGGAACCTGTCACTCTACCGAATAGGATTGAAATTGAGAATCTTGAGGAGGCGTTGGAAAGAATCCTGCAGAAAAGTAATATAACAATCCCCGTTACTGCGGTCTCGGATGAAAGCACAAAGGAAGAAAGAGCATCAGCAGTTGTCGGTGGAAACGAAGTGTATGAAGCCCAAACCACGAGCGAACAGAGGCCGGAGAACGTCGAAGAGCTTGAGGAAGTGGACGCTGTCGAAGAAGTCGATGAGCCGGAAGAGATAGAAGGGCCGGAAGCACCAGAGGAAGCGGAAGAGCTTGAAGAGGTGGAAGAACTAGAAGAAGTGGAGATAGTGGAAGAACTACCGAATGAACATGAAGAAGAAATATCCGATGCGGAAGGTGTTCCTGAATCTGAATCTGAAGGGGAGGAGATCGTTACTCCTGAAGAAGAGGAAACACAATCGGAGGAGGAAGTTCCTGAAGCCGAACCTGTGGCAGATGAAGAGGAGGCGGAGGAAGTTGAGGAATTAAGTATACATGAATCCGACGTAGCCGACGTAGATTTTTCTAAAGAGACGGCTGAAACTTTTGAAGATATTGAAGAAATAGAACCATTTGAATTAACTGAGGATATCGCTGAAACTGAGGAAACAAAGCAAATGGATAAGATATCTGAAGTAGATGAAATAGAAGAACTGGAAGAACTGGAAATTACAGCAGAAATTGAAAAAGGCGGAGTGGAAAGTATAATTGGGACAGAGCAACAGATTCATTCTCAGGGAAGCGAAGAAATTGATGAATTAGAACCGATAGAGGAAGAACCTACCCGGCGTACGTTTGAAGAACCGGAACCGGTGGAGATGGTTTCCGGAGGATATAATAATTATAGTCTCTTTTCAAATTTAGGGTCCTCAATTGAATCGGGTGATGTAAATTGGAAAGCAGGTTTTGACGCGAAAGATGAAGTAGGTACGCTGGAAGAGATGCCCAAAGATACCGACTATTTTCCTTCTGACGAAAATATCCCTCAGGTACGACCCACTGAAGCAGGCAGAGGCGATAAAAACGGACCAGGGAAAGAAAAATCACTTGAAACGGCTTTTCAGAAGCTTATCGAGAATTTAAAAAGGAACGGAAAACTTGAAGTTGCAACAATTGGGGAGATTTTATCCGGTTATGGTGCTTCGGAAACGGTTATCGGTTCAGATGAAGACGGTGTTCCTATTATTCGGGAAGAAGTTTTTTCACAGCAGGGTGAAAAAAAAGATGAAGGATTACAGACACTAGCGGAAGATGTGATACGACCCGAACACCAAACTTCTGAATCATATCGCACGATCGGAGACCTTTTGAATAACGAGGAACTGGACCTCGCTCTCGCACTGCCGCGTGAAGAAGAAGAAAGGGAGACAAAAAAATCAGACGATGAACACGATTCGGACCTTTTCTCAGGTAAAAATTGTTTTATGAGCGAAGGTTTTAATTTCGATAGATATCTGCTCTCGTTTCCGCAAAGGAACCTTCGATTAATGAAAGCGCTTCTCCTTATTTCGAGGGAGACGAAATCAATTCTCGCCGGAATTATGGAGTTTACATCCGAGAAAAAGTTGAAATTGACCGATTCCGTGGGATTTAACGAAGAGAGTCTATCTAAATTTATTCTTACGCCGCAGGAGGATTTCTACCAAATGTTTATTGCAGAGAAAAAGTTTGTTCTCCTGAAAACAGCTGTTAGCGTATTTCAACCGTTAGCAAAAAAGTTTTCACCTCCCGATCAAAAATATCTACTGACCTGTTATTTTCTTCCTGTAAAATTCAAAAACGGTTCTTCGTACCTCTTCCTCGGGTTTAAAAACAGTAACACATCGATAAAAATTTTAAACGATACCCTGTATGAGCTCTGCACGGAACACTATTAGGAATCTTTCTTAAAAATATTATATCGCTACGATATAATGACTATTGACAAACTGTATCTGTTACTATATATATTAAGATTAACATAAAAGTGGGGGAAGAATATGTTTGTCTATTTAGCAATCATACTTTCTCTCGCTGGTTTGGGTCTAGGTTGGACAATACGATGGATATATGCCAGATTTCAACTATCTTCTTCCGAACAAAAAGCGGAAAGGATAAGACAAGATGCAATAAAGGAGGCTGAAGCTCAAAAAAAAGAAGTACTTCTTGAAACAAAAGATCAACTCATACAAGAGCGAAATCAACAAGAAAAGGAATTCAAAGAAAGAAGAAATGAATTGCAACGTTTTGAAAGAAGATTGCTTCAAAAAGAGGATAACCTAGAGAAAAAAACTGCTACTCTAGAACGCGAGAGTCAGTTACTTGCAGACCGTGAGGGGAAACTTAAAGAAAAAGATAGATTATTACAGCAAGAAGAAGAACGGTGGAGGGAGGAACTTGAAAAAATTGCCGGAATATCGGCGGAAGAAGCAAAAAGTATATTGATACAGACATTACAAGATGAAGCTCGCCATGACGCGCAAGTTCTCATCAACAAAATAGAGCAAGAGGCGAAAACAACCGGCGAAAAGAAAGCTCGGGATGTTATCATTACCACGATGCAGCGTCTTGCTACTGATGTCAGCTCAGAAGTCACCGTAACTTCCGTCAATCTGCCGAATGACGAAATGAAAGGTCGAATAATCGGTAGAGAAGGTAGGAATATCAGGACTCTCGAAACACTCACAGGAGTTGATATCATCATCGATGATACACCTGAAGCAGTTGTTATATCTTGTTTTGAGCCGGTCAGAAAAGAGATCGCCAAAGTGGCCTTGGAACGACTTATCGCGGACGGCAGGATCCATCCGGCCAGAATTGAAGAAATCGTACAAAAGGTAACGAAAGAAATTAGCCAAAAAATTTATGAAGAAGGCGAGAAAATTCTCTTTGATCTTGGAATTCATAATATGTCCAACGATGGGATTCGCGCACTCGGAAGGCTCTATTTCCGATCCAGCTACGGACAAAATGTATTAAACCATTCCAAAGAAGTAGCGATAATTGCCGGAATGCTGGCTGCAGAGGTAGGGGCCGATCGAGAAATTGCGAAACGGGGCGCCCTTCTTCATGATATCGGAAAAGGGATTGAGACAAATGGAGACGCCAACCACGCGGAAATGGGTTCCGAGCTTGCCCGGAAAATGGGTGAAGACCCCCGCATAATCAATGCTGTCTCCGCGCATCATAATGATGTTGAACCCATCTGTATTGAAACGGTCATTGTCCAGATAGCGGATGCTATCTCAGCCTCAAGACCCGGGGCCAGGAGAGAAACGTTAGATAACTATATCAAACGGTTGGAAAGCCTCGAAAATATTGCCGAGAGCTTTAACGGAGTTGATAAGGCGTATGCTATACAAGCCGGTAGAGAATTACGCATTATCGTTAACAATGAAGCCACCAATGATAACAATATCAAAGGTCTGGCAAAAGAAATTGCAAAGAAAATTGAATTAGAATTGCGATATCCGGGTAGAATTAAAGTTACGATAATTCGGGAAACGAGAATCGTAGAATACGCACGCTGACAGTAGGACCCGATTCAGTGGAAGAAAAATTGACAGCTCTGCTCCTTGGCGACATTGTCGGTCAGTCGGGATGCAGAGCTCTTTTTATCCATTTAAAGAACCTCATAAAAAAATACAACGCCGACGTGGTCGTAGTAAACGGGGAAAATGCTGCAGACGGTTTTGGTATTACACCTGAAATTGCCGATCAAATTTTTACGAACGGAGTTTCGGTTATTACATCCGGCAATCATATTTGGCAGAAACGTGAAATAATTGGTAAATTAGAACTGGATAATCGAATATTGCGTCCGGCAAATTACCCTGCCGGTGTGCCCGGGTCGGGATATTGTGTGATTGACGTAAAAGATTGGAAAGTTGCTGTCGTTAACCTCCTGGGGAGGGTAAGGCTTTCGGATGTTGATTGTCCTTTTCGTCAAAGTAAAAAAATTGTGAAACAGGTTAAAAATGATACTTCCGTTGTTCTTATAGATTTTCACGCGGAATCGCCGGAAGAGAAGGAGGCCTTGGCCTACTATGTAGACGGAGACGTTTCTGCCGTCGTCGGTACACATACCCACGTCCAAACTGCTGATGAGAGAATTTTATCTAAAGGGACCGCCTATATTACCGATTTGGGAATGATTGGACCACATAACAGTATTATAGGATTTAAAAATGATGTAGCTTTACGACGTTCATTAACTCAGTTGCCGATAAAAATGGAAGTAGAAGAAACAGCTGCATCGCTCTGCGGTGTAGCCGTCGAAATATCGCCTAAATCCGGAAAGGCGCTTTCCATAAAACGAATAAGGCTCGATTCGGACTATTAACCCGGGAAGTGCCGCACAGCCCTATTTTGAAAGAAACCCAATTACTAAAAAACGGCACATTAGGGCCGATGCGGCCGGTTCGGTAATTGAAGGGAGGTTGACCGTAAAAGAGAACAGCCTGCTTCTTGATCTTCTTATTAAACGATATCCCGAACTTGGTAAGAATGAACTTTACGCTCGAATTATGTGTGGTGAGGTGTTCGTAAACGGAGAACGCGTTAGATCTTCACTGCGTCCGGTCCCCCGCGACGCGGATGTTGCATTTCAAAAACGAAGGTATGTCTCTCGCGGCGGTTTAAAACTTGAGGCGGCACTCAATTATTTGAGGATTCCGATTAACGGAAAAATAATGCTTGACGCGGGATGTTCGGCCGGTGGATTTACCGACTGTCTTCTTCAACACGGAGCTGCTTTGGTCCATGCCGTTGATGTCGGTTATAATCAGCTGGATTATTCCCTGCGCGCCCATCCTTTCGTTATGATTTATGAAAAAACAAACATTATGACGGTTAGACAACTGGAACCGCAACCTTATGCGGCAACAGCGGATCTTTCCTTTCGCTCGATAAAAGGAGCGGCCTCTCGGATTCTTTCACTCACCTCCCGGAAGCTGCTTATCGGATTAATAAAACCTCAATTTGAATACAGAGCCGGTTCCGAAAATTTCAATGGAGTAATTGTTGACAATAATCTGCTCGAGGAGATACTTCTTTCAGTTGCCTTCGAATTGGAACGCGAACAGGCTTTTGTTACCGACATTGTGGCGAGTCCCATCAAGGGAAGAAAGGGTAACCGCGAGTTTTTCTTCTTGATTCAAGGAGATACTGAAACCGGTACGTCGGAAGAATGGTTGCGGCAGCGCGTAATTTCTGAAATAGACCGGGACGAGTTAAAATGAATTGCGGTTTAAAGGAGCACCGATAAAGACGCCCTCCGGACCGAGATAATCCTGTTTCTCATTTTCGATGAGAATTTGAACGTTTTTAACTGAAGAAAACTCAGTAGCGGTGTATACTATCTGCTTTAATTGCGCCCGTAACCCTTCCGATCCTAATGTGTTGAATTTAAAATCTTCATTAAAATTGAGATATGCCGTACCGTCTTTTACCGTAGCGGAAAGAAGTTGGGTATTATCAGGAATAAGGGTAAGAAGTTCTTGATTCAGTTCCGAAGGAAGCAGTCCGTGGAGTAATGCTTTTATGGTTTCCGTTAACGGACTGTCTTGGAAATAGACCTGTCGCACTACAGCTTGTAAACGGATGGACCCGTTATCATTTACATCGATGAAATAGAGTCTCGCGTTTCGAACACTTCTTTCTTCACCTTTCGGCGGTTCATCCGCCGGAGGGGGCGGCTCGACCTCTTTACCTTTTTCTTTCTCCTCTTCTTTTTCTGTCCCAGGCGCTACCTCGATAACTTCCGTTGGCCCCTTCTCGGGTTTTTTTTCTTCAGAAGGCTCTATTTCCTTCCTGTTAACGTCCGGCATGGTCTGCTTGGTCTTCTCTTTTGTTAGAAACGTGAGAAATCCTGTTGATTCCACAACATTGCTGATAGTCTTTCTGTTAAACAGGAAAATGACTAGAACGAGGAGAATGAGTGCAATCCAGAATAGGCATCCTATCGATGATTTTTTCTTCTTCATTTTGTTATGTTATCGGCACTTTGGCACAATATTTGACAGTTGATAAAAAAGTGCTTATAGTTGAGAACGATAGTATAGTAAAAACATTCTGATTTGATAAGATCAATAATGAGGCTATGGAATGAAAAAGTTTAAGGGAATATCGGCTTCTCCCGGAATTGTTACGGGAAAGGCGTTTCTCTACCTTGATGAAACGTTAAAAATACCAAAATACGATATTGCGGATGAGGATATCCCTACGGAATATCAGCGATTTTTGGATGCTGCCGAGAAAGCCCGTGAAGAGATTAAGACCCTCAAAAACCGTGCTTCAGACACTATCAAAGAGGAAGAGAGTAAATTTCTTGATTCCCATGTTCTTATGCTAAAAGATCCGGAATTTACTGAGAAAATTGATACCGGATTGAAGACATATAAGAAGAATGTTGAATGGATCCTCTACCAGGTAATGGAAGAACTGATTGAAAAACTGAATTCTTCGCAGGACCACTACTTAAGAGAAAGAAGCATCGATATTCACGATGTATCGAAAAGGATTCTCAATCATCTTATGTATAGAGTGCGGATCTCATTAGCTGATTTGACCGAAGAGGTCATTCTTGTGACCCATAACCTTCTGCCTTCCGATGCGTTACAGATGAATAAGTGGATGATTAAAGGAATTGCGATGGATGCCGGAGGAAAAACCTCTCACACGGCGATACTTGCCCGCTCTTTTGAAATTCCCGCCGTTCTCGGTCTTTCGGACTTTGTAAAACAGGTGAATACCGGGTATGAAATCATTGTAGACGGGAATATGGGTTATGTTATTGTCAATCCGGACGATGAAACGCGTCGGACCTACGAAAAGGCTTCACAAGAGTGGCAAAAACGAGAAGTGGAACTTCTTACTCTGAACGAACTGCCGGCGGAAACGAGAGACGGTAAGCTGATCCAGATGCGGGCTAATATCGAGGTTCCGGATGAAACAGATTCGGTGCTGTCGCATGGAGCTGATGGAATTGGACTGTTTAGATCGGAGTTTCTCTTTTTGCGGTCCGGCGTTTATTCTTCGGAAGAGAGTCAATATGAGTACTATAAACGTGTTTTAGAAGCTCTGAAAGGCAAACCGGTCACCATACGGACCTTAGATTTAGGCGGAGATAAACTTTTACCGGAAATACAACCGGTCGATGAAAAGAATCCGATTTTAGGGTGGCGGGCTATCCGTTTCTGTCTTGCCCGATTGGATATCTTTAAGACCCAACTTCGCGCGCTGTTTCGAGCTTCGGTCCATGGTGATCTTCGAATCATGTTTCCGATGATTTCGGGAGTAGAAGAGCTATCCAATGTATTTTCTGTATTGAAAGAGGTAAAAGATGAATTGCGGCAGAAAAAAATAGAGTTTGCAGAGAATATTCCCATTGGTATCATGATTGAAATTCCATCTGCAGCCCTGACAGCCGATATTTTGGCAAAACGGGTTGATTTTTTTTCAATCGGTACAAACGATCTTATCCAATACACGATAGCGGTTGATCGGGGTAATGAAAGGGTTGCCTATCTCTATGAACCGTTTCACCCGGGAGTACTCCGTTTAATTAAAATGATAATCGATAGCGCGCATGCTCAAGGTATTCCCGTTGGTATGTGTGGAGAGATGGCGGCCGATCCTCTGGCCGCGGTTATTCTTCTGGGGCTGGGATTGGATGAATACAGTATGAGCCCTTTCGGCATTCCGGAGATAAAACGTATCATCCGTTCCATCAGTATGGCGGAAGCGGAAGAGCTTGTTGGTACAATACTCGAAATGCGCTCGTACGATGAAATAGACGAGTTTACCAGGAAGTGGATGAATGAACGATTCGATATCATCATATAGAACAGCGGACCTTCCGAGAGTCGCCATTATCGGTAGACCGAATGTAGGAAAATCAACAATTTTTAACAGATTAATCGGCGCCCGAAGAGCGATTACCGACGCCCTCCCGGGGGTGACCAGAGACCCGGTGGAGAGTGTCTGTACCGTGGGAACGGAGAAAAAGAAACCTTTTGCCCTTATTGATACAGGCGGCTACCGTACCGAGGAGGCGGAGTCACTAGAAAAAGTTGTTGCTGAAAAAAGTTTGCGTGCAGCCGAACGGGCACATCTTATTCTACTCGTCCTTGATGCCGCAGACATCACTCCGGAAGATGAAATGCTTATTGAAAGAATGAGACCCTTTGCGGAGAAAATCCTTCTTGTTGTCAACAAAATTGATTCTTTCGAGCGGGATGATCTCATTTGGGATTTTTATCGATTCGGCTTCTCGGATGTGACCGGGATCTCCGCCGCGCACGGTCGGAATTTCGATGCGTTAAAGGCGTATATTGCCGACAGGATAGGCAGCAGCGAGTCCGATGAAACGAATGTCGATACACGATCGGATATGATTCGATTGGCTATCCTGGGAAAACCGAATACCGGAAAATCGACCCTTGCTAATTTCCTTACCGATACCGACAATTCGATTGTATCCGATATTCCCGGTACAACGAGAGATGTGATAGAAGGGGGGTTCCGATTTAAAGGGTATGATTTTCACCTGTTGGATACCGCGGGTATTCGGCGGAAGAGAAGCATTACCAAAGATGTTGAATACTATTCGGTAAATAGAGCGATAAAATCGATCGAATCTGTTGATATTGTTTTTCTCCTTGTCGATGTACGTGATAGTGTGACCGATCAGGACAAAAAAATCGCTGCACAAATTGTGAAACGGGGAAGAGGGGTTATCTTCGTTTTAAACAAATGGGATTTAATGGAGCAAATCCCCAATCATTTCAGGCAGTGCGCGACCGCGTGAAGTTTTTCTTTCCCATTCTCAATTTTGCACCGGTTACGGCGGTTTCGGCCGCCGAAGGGACCGGCATTAAAAAGATGTTGAACGAATCGGTTTCTGTCTTTAGGCAGCTCAACACCCGTATAGAGACGCCGGTCCTCAATAAAAGACTTGAAGAGTGGACGGTCCATTATGAACCTCCAAAATCCGGAAAGAAAAAGTATAAGATTAGATACCTTACCCAAGTAACCTGTAATCCGATCCGTTTTATTGCCTTTGTGAACAGAAAAGATAACTTTCCCACCGTGTATATACGGTATATTCAAAACAGGATAAGGGAGGAGTTTCATATGGAAAAAGTGCCTTTTTCGGTAGAGTTAAGAGAACGATAGTTAAGAAAACGATAGGAAGCGAATCGCGGGATTACGGCCTTTGTAAGGAATTACTTCTTTCGTTTTCCAAATGTGTCGATACTGAGAAAAGGGCAGATGAGTGAGGTAATTGCAAAAACCCCTATTGTGAATGAGGATCGAGTATGAAAAACGGTTTCGGATTTTTATTCTTGTATTTACTAATCACTGTCTGCACTTTCGGTGAATCTTTTGACGGTTTTTCTGCCGGTATTTCTTATAATGGAGTCGAATTTCCAACAAATCATTTCGCGCGAGAGGAGATGCGGGATATTATTACCGCTCCTACAGCGGAAGTACTACGCGCGGTTCCCAAGATTCTTTCACAAAAGGGGGAGCAGGGACGGGTCCTATTCCAGGTTAAGGAGCAGGGAGATTCATATTACCTCCTATTTACAAACGAGAAGAACTATAAATTCCCCCTCTATAGCGCCGGCAGTTATATCATTAAGAGAAACAGGGATGACGGGAAGTTCACTCAGGTAAAGATTTTTACCCGGACCCATCCCGGCTGTTTCGTTCGCGTTTTCCCTCGAGGGGAAAGAATTGTAATGGATGTGTACCTTTTTCATCATCCGCTTTATCAGAATATTATCATTGCCCAAGATTTTCACAGTGTGCTGACTTCCTCATTCGATCGAATTATGCGAAGTACCGAGAGAAGCATCGATTGGCCTCTCATTGTAACAGCCCCCTCTCTCGATGATTATTCCCTGATCGCCTCCATGATCAAAGATATTCGTAAGTCTCTGTCCTCATTAAAAGATGAGGATGACGGCGCTCTTAATCAGGAAGGTGAATTCGTTTTTATTGAAGATCTATCAAAACAGGAAACGGACGGTTTTAACTGTTCGGGCTTTGTAAAATGGATAGCGGACGGTATCGCGTATCGCTACACAGGCTCATATCTAAGCATTGAAGATCTCAAAACAAAGCATGTTAATTCTCGAGGTAATCGTTGGACGGTTCGGTATGAGAATAGACGCGATCCCTACTTCGGTCTCGATTGGACGCGAAATCTTGCAGTAACATTGGAAGCGATGAGAACCGGGGCTGTCTATTTCGGTCCTGAATCCTCGGATATTCGTAACGTTCCTTTCTTTGCATATATAGAGGATGTCGGATACTCAATCGAAGACTTGGAACCGATACTCTATTTTCTTGCTGTAAAACATCCAAATCGTTTCTATTTCGGCTCCGTCAACAGCGAATTCGGTCGTAATCCCCCTTTGCGACAGCATCACCACGTCGTTTCCCTCTTTCCCTTTTTCGATGCGAATGGAAATTTTGAAATAGCCGTTTTCGAGCGAAATGTAGAAACTGATATCGAATCTCTGCGGTCACGCTACAAAGAAGAATTTATTCATCTAGTCGCAGTTGAAGCTCCCGAGGATTATCAGCCTGTAGTGATACCCTGAGTATACGAGGGCCTCGTTCAATATGGCGTCTCCAATTCCGGTGTATAGGTTGTTAGTGTTAACCCCCGCATTTTGAAAGGACCTCCATTGAATAAAAAAAAAGAGTAGTATATTGTAAGTAAAATGGTGAACCGGTACGGAAAAGAGGTTGTATGGGGATAAAAGCTGTTGCATTCGATGTAGATGGTACTCTCTATCCTTCAATCCTGCTTTATATAAACTCGATTGGATTTTTTCTCCACCATCCGAAAGAAGTCATTCATTTTAATAGAATCAGAAAAAAGATCCGTAAAATGAGACCAATCGACAATTTTCACGAGTTGCAGGCTCGGATGTTTGCGGAATCTATCGGTATTTCCGTTGATTCGGCAAGGAACTTTATAGAGAATAATATGTATAAAAAATGGGAAGATATATTTCGCGGTATTACGATTTTCCCCTCCGTTCCGCCTCTCCTCCAACGGCTAAAGGAGAAAGGGCTTCTCTTGGCTGTCCTGTCGGATTTTCCGGTCGACACAAAACTCGGTTTCTTGAATCTAGATGGCTTATGGGAATGCGCTTTCTCGGCTGAAGATTCAGGTTATTTAAAACCGAACCCCGAACCTTTTGAACTTCTCCGAGATACACTCGGGCTTGGCGCACACGAAATACTCTATGTTGGCAATAGTTACGAATACGATATAGAGGGTGCTAAGAAGGTTGGAATGAAAACCGCTTTTTTCACTAACCGCAGGAAGAGAGGACGAAAAGCGGACATCGTCTTTTCAGCTTATGAAGAATTGCTACCGAAGATCGAAGAAATTATGTAAACTTCTCTGTAGAATTGGTTCTAGGATATTGGCAAAAATCTCCTCTAACCCGATTAGTGAAGATGTATCGGTAAATACGCCGACACGAACGCTCATAAATTGGACATTTTTGCAATTATCTGATGTAAAAAATATTAAATATCTGTTATACTACCGGTAATAACAGAAAACTGGGGAGGGGGAAATTATGTTTTTTTCTGTTGGTAATCTCCTGACACTCATCATTGTTATTGGAGTTCTTGTCGTTTACAGACAATTAGACAAAAACAATCGATCTCTTGATAAAGTAAAGCGATATTCGGACAAAATCAAGGAACAACTTGATGGGTTTGTTGAAGAGAAATCGGCCCATATAAAGGATTTGGCAATCGAACTCGACATCCACCAGAAGGCGGCGAAAGAGGTTTTTAAAAGAATCAAAGGTATTGAAGAGAATCTTGATCAGCGGGCCAATAATGTCGATTCGATTAGGGAACGAATCGATCAGTATGATCAATCGCTTCAGAATTTGTCCGATATGACGGCTAGAGTTGATGAGAACCTGCGACGTCTTCAGGATGAATCTGATTTTGTTGATACAGTAGGCCGTCGCCTTAAAGATGTCTCCGTTAATATCGACCAATTGGAAAATCGATTGCCTGAAATTGAAGAGAATTTCAAAAGAGAAAACATGGAGAAACTTCAGCAAATTGAACAGGAAGTGTTCCAAGAAACCGATGATCGAATAGCCGTAATACAGCAAGGGTTGGGTGATGCCGAAAAGATGGTAAACAATTTTACCGATTACATGAACAGCTTGGAAGCGAGAAAAGATACTATTCGTGAAAAACTGAATGAAGAGATGCGTTACACCTTTGAGGATTATAGTCGAGAGGTCCGAGAGTTCTCCAATGAACATCACGAGACGTTCAACCGGAAAATCGAAGATATGCTCGAAGAAGCAGAAAAGAAGGAGCAGGGATTAATCGGTCGTTTAAACAATGAATACGAGAAGTTCGATGTCGCCTTCGAAAACGCACAGACTACGCTTGATGAAAAGCTGGTAACTTTTCACGACCGTGCGGATAAAGTGGAACACGATTATCAGCAAAGGATTAATACTGTTGCCGAGCAAGGAAAAAATCTAGAGAGCGAAATTTTTATTTCGCTCAAGGAGCATCTGGAAAATCGATCGAAAGAGGTGAAGGGAGAACTGCTTAATAAGATTGCTAATGATGAGAAAGAGATCGAATCAGCACGAGAGGAGTTGTCGGAGCTTTTTGGTGAAGTTCGGTCCGAAACAACGGTGTGGCGGACCGAAATACAGAAGTTTATCGACGATAATTCGGAAAGCTTCCATAGACAGTACAATGAGTTTGCTTCAAGGATTGATGAAAAGACACAGGATATGATCCAACGCGCGGAATCGACCCAGGAGCAGCAAAAAGAGGATTTGGATGAGTTCATCGATCAGATATCTATAAAGATGGGAGAATTTGAAGGGAAGGTGAACAACAGGATGGATGAACTCGAAACCACTTTGAGCCAAAAAGAGTATGATTTTAAACAAAATTTGGAGGATGCCGAACAGAAAAATCGCGGTTTTGCGGATAAAGTTGTTGAAAACCTGGCCGGTTATACAACAGGTCTGGAGACGAAAGTGAATGAAAGCATTTCCGACATTGAAATGAGGATATCAGACTATGAGAGTAATATCGCCTATCGATTTACCGAAATAGAAGGAATCAATAACGATATCGATGATCTCGAAAAAAATCTCCACATCGCTATGGACAATGTCACGAAACGCGTCCATTCGGAGTTTGAGGATTTTTCCGAACAACAGCGCAAGCAGCGGGAATTGGATAGACAGAAGGCGTTCGAGGATATTCAAGAAATCCGTTCTTCAATGGATGAATTGGAGAAGAGTCTGAATGAACTGAAAACACGGGCCTACGATAACGTTTCCGAAAAACTGCAGGTGTTTGAGGACGATTTCTTTTCCGATATAAAGGAACGAAGCGATAATATGGAAGAAAGGTTTTCGGAATGGAAAGAGGAGATCAATCAAAGATTGGTGGATTTGGGTCTAGAATATGAAAATAAGAGGTCAAAAACCGAACAGTCCTATAGTAATGAACTAAAGGAGAAACTTTCCGCACTGCAGAATCAGACGTACGAACAGTTTGACAAATTCGAAGGACAAGTACACAGTTTTCAGGAAAATATCGAGCAGAGGATAGACCTTTCTGAAAACTCAATAGCCAATTTTGAACAGGCAATGAAAAAAGAGATCGAAGAAGCTAAAGAGAACTCTAAAACCTATTTTGAAAAAGAATTGGCCACTTACAGCGGGACTGTTAATGAACAACTTAAGAAGTTTGAGCGGGACATTGACGGTGAGATGAAAGAATTAGGTGATAATCTTTCTGAAGGAAGGAAAGAGCTTATGTCCCTTATTGAATCGGCACAATCCGATGTGACGGTTTGGCAGGCAAAAGTGTTGCAGCAGATGCAGGAAGCCGAATCGGAGGTGAACGAACAATTTACCAGTTTTAAGACTGAAGCAACAACGAGTATAGGAGCAATAAAGGACGATTTTGTTTCTCAACGTGAAGACTTGATACTTCAAACCCGTGAGGAACGTGATCAATTGAAAACCGAATTGAAACAGATCTCTGAGCAGGTTTCTGCCTTAGAAGAGAAATTAAAGAGGAAGAGCGAGAGTGCGATAGAGGCGTTTCAGCGTGATCATGACGGTTTCATGTTGGAGTTCCAGCGAAAAACTCGGGATATGCAGGTCGAGTTGGAACAGAGAATAAAAGATTTCCGAGCAGCGGTTCACGATACAAGAGAAAAAATCGATAGTGTACAAAAGAAGATGAACGGCAAAATCGATGAAAATTATAAAATACTCAATGTCAACCTGCAGGAAATCGAGAAAAAGCAGAAAAACTTTATCAACCAAACTAAGGTTTTTGAACGGGCCGATTCACTCAAAGCGACGCTCCAGCAGAATATAGAAGACCTGAAGGGTGAGATCACCGGCGTGGAGGCACAGACGAAAGAGATTAAAGAGGCGGAACGAAAATTTGATAAAATCAAAAAACTTGGAGACGAAGTCTCTTCTAAATTGACCCGGTTTCTCTCCGAAAAGAGAAGAATTGAAGAAATGGAAGGCGATTTTAAGAAGTTGATCAACATGTCGCAGGCGGTGGACCTGAAACTCGATCAAGTCACAAACAGCCATGATGAACTGCAAAAAATTCAAGCTGAAATTCGGCATTTGAGTGACCTTGAAAAGGATGTTTTCCAGAAATATGAGCGGCTTGAAGAGAAAAAAGGGATAATAGAATCAACCATGCAGGGGGTCGACAAAAATTTTTCGAACCTAGAGAAGATGGAACAAGAAATTGAATCTATGGAAGAGAGTGTGAATACGATACCGCGGCAGATAGATGATATACGAGGAAACATTCGTTACCTTTCCGACAACAAAGAAAAAGCTGACGATGCCATGAAAAAACTCGAGTCTCTCGATGCCACGGTCAAAGAGATCGAAGAGAAGATAGATGCCATGCAGAAAGCACGTGAATGGCTTGCACGCACTGAAACCAGGTTGGAAAAAATAAGTAAACAGGCTAACGATCAAGTGAAATTACTGGGTGATTTGATTAAAAATAGTGATAATGAGGTTGCCGGTAAAGGAGAAGGTGCTCCTCCGGCAAAAGTGCGGGATATGGTGGTAAAACTTGCCGGACAGGGATGGGGAGTGAAAGAGATTGCCCAGACGACCAAACTAAGTAGAGGAGAAGTAGAGCTTATCCTGGAATTGTTGCCGAAAGTGTAAGTAACCTACAGTATAAGCGAGGCAATTGCCTCACCTGAAAGTGCCATATATACCTATTCCATAACGGAGTTAGGAATCCGTGCAATTCGAAAATGATGAAGCTTTGTCTTTATTTGCTTGATTATAGCGGGTTTTATACTTAATTTTTAAAAGAAGTACATTTTATCTTTTCATTCCGAAACCGTCCCTCATTAATACAAATTGAGGGGTGAGTTCTATTGTAAAAAGCTTGACGGATTGTTATGTCAATTAGTATTTTAATTTAAGCAAAATCTATTCAGGGTAAATTATGTCAGAGAGTAAAAACAAAAAGGCAGCAACCGTATCAAACAAAAACGAGTCGAAAGATAAGGAAACACAGGAGCAGGAAACCACGACTGAAAATCGGGTTTTAGAAGAAGCGATTGAGGCTTTAAAAAATCAGATATGTTCTTTAGAAGAAAAAGTAAAAGAGCTTGAAGATGAAAACAGCTCTTTAAAAGATCAATATTTAAGAAAACAGGCTGATTTTGAGAATTTTAGAAAAAGAATGAAGCGGGAAAAGGAAGACGCGATTCGATATGCTAATTCCAGCCTGCTACTCGATATTGTCACGATTATCGACGATTTTGAGCGGGCAATAAAAGCTGGTGCCGACACTCAGGATTTAGAATCTTTCAAAAAGGGCATAGAACTAATTGAGAAACAGTTCACCAGTATGTTGGAGAGAAAATGGGGATTGACCCGTTTTGATTCGGTCGGAGAAGAGTTTAATCCGGATAAGCATGAAGCAATAGCAACAGAAGAAACCGATCACGATACGTCTATAGTCATCGATGACTACCAAAAAGGTTATCTGTTGCACGATAGAGTTTTACGTCCCGCAAAGGTAAGGGTCTCTATGCCTTCTTCCAAACCGAACAGCGGAGATGAACAGGTAAGTGAAGTGAAAGAGTTCGAAGATAACGACGGAGGAGAAGAATAATGTCAAGAATTATCGGTATCGACCTTGGAACGACCAATTCGTGTGTAGCCGTAATGGAAGGAGGCGAACCGAAGGTTATTCAGAATTCGGAAGGCCAGCGTACAACTCCCTCGATTGTCGCATTTACAACAAAGGGAGAACGGCTTGTCGGACAACCTGCCAAAAACCAGATGGTAACCAATCCCGACAATACAATATATTCGATCAAACGGTTCGTGGGGCGCCGTTTCCACGAGGTCCCGGAAGAAATAAGGATAGTTGCCTATAATCTGGAAGAATCCGGAAACGGTGACGTTGTAGTAAATGTTCATGGAAAACAATATTCCCCTCCTGAGATTTCTGCCGCTGTACTGCAAAAGATGAAAAAAACGGCGGAAGATTATCTTGGCGAAACAATTACTGAAGCGGTCATCACCGTTCCCGCCTATTTTAACGACTCACAACGGCAGGCAACGAAAGATGCCGGAAAAATCGCGGGGTTAATCGTAAAACGAATCGTCAATGAACCGACGGCAGCTTCTCTTGCCTACGGATTCGGCAAAGATCAAAAAGAAGAAAAAATTGCTGTTTACGATTTAGGCGGTGGTACATTCGATATCTCCATTCTCGAGTTAGGTGATGGAGTTTTCGAAGTAAAATCGACCAATGGAGATACGCACCTCGGGGGTGACAATTTTGACCAGATGGTAATCGATTGGCTTATTAACAATTTTAAAAACGATTACGGTATCGACTTGGCCCAAGATAGAATGGCCCTTCAACGGCTTAAAGAAGCGGCTGAGAAGGCTAAAATTGAGCTGTCCAGTACCCAGAGTACGGAAATAAATCTTCCCTTTATCACTGCAGATCAATCAGGCCCGAAACATCTGCAATATTCGCTAACTCGGGCCAAGTTTGAGCAGATGATTGATCATCTGGTCCAAAAGACAAAAGAACCGTGCACCCAAGCACTTCAAGACGCCGGACTGAATGCTTCAGATATAGATCAAATAATTCTTGTTGGCGGTTCGACCCGTATTCCGGCAGTACAGGCCGCCGTAAAAGAGTTGTTTCAGAAGGAACCGCACAAAGGTGTTAATCCGGATGAAGTAGTTGCAATGGGAGCAGCCATTCAGGGTGGTATTTTAGGTGGTGATGTAAAAGACGTTCTTCTTCTCGATGTTACTCCTCTTTCTCTCGGTATTGAAACATTAGGTGGTGTCTTTACTAAGTTGATTGAAAGGAATACAACTATCCCCACCCGAAAAAGTCAAATATTCTCAACTGCCGCTGATAATCAGACCGCAGTTTCAATTCATGTACTGCAGGGTGAACGTGAAATGGCCGGACAAAACCGTACTTTAGGCCGTTTCGATCTTGTTGGTATTCCTCCCGCTCCTCGCGGCGTTCCTCAGATTGAGGTTACATTCGATATCGATGCGAACGGTATTGTCCACGTCTCCGCAAAAGATCTTGGAACGGGTAAAGAGCAAAAAATCAGAATAGAATCATCGTCCGGTTTGTCGGAAGATGAGATTAACAGGATGGTCAACGAAGCGGAGAACCATGCAGAAGAGGATAAAATCGAACGACAGAAAGTCGAAGCCCGGAACGAAGCGGATAGTCTTATCTACGCGACTGAAAAGTCATTAAGCGATTATGGTGATAAGGTTACCGAAGATGAAAAGAAGAAAATCCAGGACGCTATTGCCGAGCTCAGGAGCACATTGGAGTCCGGAAGTGTCGAAGATATTAAGGCAAAAACGGAAAATCTGAAACAGGTTTCATATAAATTGGCCGAAGAGGTCTATAAAAACGCACAGGCCCAACAAGCCCAATCGGGAGAAGCGGCAGGTTCAGGTGCTGCCGGAGAATCAGGCGGCGGAACCGATGAAGAGCAGGGTGGCGCATCTGAGAACCAAAAGGGCAATGTTGAAGATGTCGACTATGAAGTAGTCGACGAAGAAGATGAAAATAAAACGTAAAAGAGACGTAAGGTTTGGCAAAGCGCGATTATTACGAAGTTTTGGGGGTTCAAAAAGGGGCTTCCCCGGAAGAGATAAAAAAAGCATACAGAAAACTCGCCATTCAATATCATCCTGATAGAAATAAAGGTGATGATACCGCCGAGGATAAATTCAAAGAAGCCTCCCAAGCGTATGAAGTATTAAGTAATCCTCAGAAACGTCAAGCATACGATCAGTTCGGCTTTGCAGGTGTCGAAGGTATGGGCGGCGGCGGTGCCCAAGATTTCTCATCTGTTTTCCGTGATTTTGAGGATATTTTTGGAGATTTCTCCGGAATATTCGATAGTTTTTTCGGCGGGTCTACACGATCCAGACGTTCCGGCGGCGGAAACCGTGTTCAGCGGGGACATGATCTTCGGTATGATATTGAAATAGGTTTTAAAGAGGCTGTTTTCGGCACAAAGAAGGAAATATCGTATTCGAGAAACGTAGCCTGTAAAGGCTGCGGCGGCGGTGGTGCAGCGGAAGGAAGCGGAAAAAAAACATGTCCAACCTGTGGGGGCAGCGGGCAGGTAAGACGCAGTTCCGGTTTTTTCTCCATTGCCTCCCCCTGTCCCACTTGCAGCGGTGAAGGTTATATCATTGAAAAACCGTGTCAGGAGTGTAGCGGTACCGGCGTTGTCAAGAAGAAACAGAAAATTAAGGTTACCATTCCCCCCGGAATAGAGAATGGAAAAAGAATAAATATCCCGGAACAGGGAGAGGCAGGGCCGAACAGCGGTCCGTACGGGGACCTCTACGTCTATATAAATGTACTTCCGCACGACTATTTCGAACGGCAGGGAACCGATGTATATTGTGTTATTCCTCTTACGATTACTCAAGCGACGTTAGGTGCTGAAATCTTTGTGCCTTCTTTAGATGATAAACGGATAAAACTGAAGATACCTACCGGAACTCAGACAGGGAAAATATTCAGAATTAGAAACGAAGGAATACCTTTTGTACATAATCCTAACCGCAGAGGAGATATGTATATAAAAGTAATGGTGGAAGTTCCAAACCGCCTTTCTTCAAAGGCGAAAGATTTGATGAAAGAACTTTCTTCCCTTATCGGGGAAGAAGAAAGCCCGGACCCGATCAAGTTGTCCGAGCTAAACTAACTGCCGCTCTATGGATACGAATGATGTTTCTTTGGTGCTACGCGGATTTCTGTATCCTGCGATTATCCACGAGATGCGAAATGTCCTTTCCAATATCAAGATTTGTTGTGATTATTATACGTTTACCGATAAAGTTGAAAAACGCAAAGAACTTGTTAGTGAAATAGACAG
>CAZJBZ010000020.1:7144-20940 GCA_964543975.1 uncultured Spirochaetales bacterium | reverse complement strand
ATAAGAAATCCGTATAAAAATGAAAAAAAACATTTATTAGTATTAAAAAGAGTATAACGGCGGCAAGAATTATAACGTCACGTTTTATCAATCGTCGGAAACGTTCTTCCGAATATGTAGCTCGTCGTTTTAAGGTAATAATGAGAGGAATCGCACCCGCTACGATGACAATGAGACCTAAAATAAAAAACATAAAGACTCCTTCTCTACTAAAGTACTACCAAGAAGGAATCAGGGCAAATTGACAAGGTCGGAACTAATCAGTCGCACACGGTCTCATCCGGCCTCGGCACTATAATTCCTCCCCTCCGGTCCAGTTCTGTGATCAACTCGATGATGTGTCGTTGGGCCTCTTCAACCTTGCCCCGTTTAGAAGGTAGTGCTGCGGAGCCGATTTCTTTCCTTCCTTTCTCTCTATGTGGTATAACTACTATTGAAAATGGATGGAGGAGAGGCCGGTCAATGAATGATTATACCGCTCGGATAAACAGAGTAATCGACTACATCGACCAAAACATGGAGAAAAACCTTACGCTGGATGAATTGGCCCGTATCGCCGCTTTTTCCAAATACCATTTTCATCGGCTCTTCTGCGCCTTCACCGGCGAGACGCTCTTTCAGTTTATCGGAAGGATTCGCCTTGAAAAAGCGGCCCTCCTGCTGAGCAGCAGGCCGGACTTGAGCATTACCGAAATCGGGTTGGAATGCGGCTTTTCCGGTTCCGCCTCCTTTTCGAAAAGTTTTCGAAACTATTTCAATTGTTCTCCGTCCCAATGGAGAAAAAAAAATTGCGGTTTTCCATCCGATTTCTCCAGATCCGGCGTCTCCCACCCCGCCCTTTCAAAAACAACGACGGACGGCACTCTCTCCTCACTTTCCCCGACGCAGTCGGTTCCGCAACAAAATAGCAATTTGGGTAAACAGGTGAGCAACGAGGGAAAAGACTCTCAAACCCCTATGCCGTATATTCATTATGAAAACGGCATGCAGATCTGGAAAGCGGAGGTCGACGGAGCGGAACGCGTCGTGACGGTCAAAGATTTTCCACCCATGAGTCTTGCGTATATTCGTTATACCGGACCGTACAAAGGTGACGGAACACTTTTCCAAAACCTGTGGCATAGGCTTTTGACCTGGGCAGGGACTCGTAACCTGATTACCGAAAAGAGTCTCTTCTTGGCCCTCTACCACGACAGTCCCGAACTGACCGATGAGAGGCTTCTCCGGGTAACGATTGCCCTTTCGGTGGACCGGGAGACTGGAGTAAGCGGCGAAGTGGGAAAGATGGAACTTGAAGGCGGAAGATACGCCTGCACCCGATTTCTTCTTGGCGAGAAGGACTACCAGGCGGCGTGGGAATGGGTCTATTCGGATTGGTTTCCTGTAAGCGGTTATCTTCCTGATGACCGGCCTGCTTTCGAGTTTTTTCCGCGAGAATCAGATGAACGGAAACAGTGTTCGGAAAAACATCTTGTCGATCTCTGTGTACCGGTCGTGCCTGCCGAATAAACATTGTGAGCAAGGGGGAAAACCATGCAAAAAACAACATTCTCGGTTCGATCTATCGGTACGATTGACAATGAAGGCGGTTCGTTCGTTATCAGAATCAATGACGAGTATCGCGAAGCACTGAAAGAGGCTGAAGGATTTAGTCATCTACAAATCTTCTGGTGGTGCCATATGGTGGATGATGAAGAGTTGAGAAGTCTTACAGTCGTACCGAAACCGTATAAAAAAGGTCCTGATGAAGTGGGGCTCTTCGCAACCCGGTCGCCCGTAAGGCCGAACCCGATCGCAATGACAATTGTGTCGGTCCTATCCATCGATAGGGATGCAGGGACAATCCGAATCCCCTATATCGATGCCGAAGAGGGTTCTTCGGTAATCGATATAAAACCGTACCATGGAATAGAGCGGGTAAGAAAATGGAGTGTGCCCGACTGGTGCAGCCATTGGCCGGGATGGTATGAAGAAACCGCGGGTTTCGATTGGGAAAAAGAGTTTGAAAACGCGCAGTAGTGAATGAATGGGGGCAGTGTGGAGAAGGATTAGCGGCGTGGCTGAGTATATTTTAGGCTCCACGATAAACCGGCTGTTCCGATACCGATGAAGCAGGCAGTCACAAAAATAATCTTGATAGGGGCAATACCTAAAATAGCCCCGAACAGAAGAGGTGCGGTTGTTTGGCCTACATATTTCATTGTGTTGAAAAGCGACACTAAACCGCCGCGTTGATCGGTACCCGTTTGCTCGGTAATCCATGTGTTTAATTGTGGCTGTACCGTTCCGAATCCGCCGCCGAAGAGCAACAGACCGACAATAATCTGCCATACTACATTCGAGAGAAAGATGACCGCCAACGCGCTACTCATAAGAGTGAACCCAACGGTTAAAATTGCAGGTCGAGGGAAACGAGATGTCATGTTTCGTGCCTGGGTGGCCGCAATTCCCGATGTAATTCCTTGAATCGCCAAAAAAAGGCCGGCCCAAAACTCCGAAAGATTGAATCTATTACTTGTTAACAATAGTGGAATATAGATGATTAACGAATAGAGAAGCACGAAGGAGAGAAGAGCGAGAGCCATGATACCGATAATCCGAAAACGGTTGGGTGCGCAACGGAAAAGAGTAACATAACCCGATATCTTTATCGGCTCACCTGTTTTCTTCTTTTCAGGAATGACTGCAAGAATAAGAAACGAAAGGGGGATGGTTAAAAGATAGAGAAAAAAAGGTACCCGCCAAATAATCCCTGCCAGCATGCCTCCTATAAATGGAGCCGCGGCAGACCCGATCCCTGTGGTCGCACTAACAGCTCCCATCGCCCGAACACGCTCTTCTCCGTCGTACAAATCACCGATAAGAGTCATCGCTACAGGCATCATACCTGCGATTCCTATTCCCTGACAAAATCGAAAAAGGAGGATCAACTCATAGTTTGCGCTTAAGGCTGTCCCAAGCCCGGCAAGACCGTTGATAATGAGTGCGGGGACCAGCATCTTTTTTCTCCCCACACGATCACTCAGAAAGCCTATTATAGGCATGAAGAGCGCGGTGGAGAGCGTATAGACACCCATGACCCAACCGATCGACTGACCGCTGATATCGAAACGATTCATAATTGCCGGAAGCGTGGGAGAGACCATGGCGCCTCCGGCCATTCCAAAAAAAGCTGTTGCGCAGAGCGAAAAAAGTCGAAACCGTTTCATCGTTGTGTCTTCAATTTGATGATTTGTTCCTCCGCTGTTATTATATTCAGGATAGCCGTCTTTAAAAAGAAGAAAGGTTGGTCTTGAGCAATTCGGAAAGTAGGCTGCGGGAATTCAAAATGTTGACGATTGTATGGAGAACAGACCGTCAATTTGATGATTCTATGTTTTAAGAGACCTTTATGTATAGAAAATCCTCATCAAATTGACGGTCCTTATTACCTTATACTCCAAATTTAGTTCACATTTTGAATTCCTTGCCGGTCTTTTTCAAAATTGGGATTTGTTGCCGTGATAGGATACAATGGTGATTTCTGCAAGTGCCTCAGGAAATTGAGTGAGGCTAAGGAGGATGTTTTTATGATATACCGAAAAATAAGTATACACCTTTTTTTGTTCGTTTTTTTATTTTCTATAATCGCCTTCTCTTTTTCACAGGGAACGGGAACAAGAGTCCCACTTCCTACACCCGACATTACCGGTGGTATCTCATTGAACAAGGCGCTCTCTTCACGTCGATCCATACGATCTTTTAATGAGTCCCCTCTGACAAAAAAACAGATAAGTCAGATTGTATGGTCGGGTCTAGGTCGGAACGTAGATATCGTTACCGGAGCAACCCGCACAGCCCCCTCAGCGGGTGGGCTTTATCCAGGAGAGCTGTACGTTGTGATAAAAAATGTCGAAGGATTGTCAAAAGGGGTTTATCAATATGATGATACAGCCCATGCACTCTTTTTATTACATAGCGGCGATATTCTAAACGAATTAAACAAAGCAGCATACTCTCAGCAAGCGGTGAAGGAAGCGGCCGCGGTTGTTGTAATCGGTGCGGTTGTTGATGCCGGCGTCAAACGTGCTATAGGCCTAGAGGACGCGGAACCACTCTATCTTATGCCTATAGGCCATCCGGACCGGAATGAGTAACTTTTTTCTGTTTGATGATGTCCCCTGCCGTTACATGGGGGCAGGTATAGCGATAATCGTTTGGTGAGAGTCCGTCGTAAATAGCCTGCTGAGGACACCAATGATAGCAGGCGAGGCAGTTTTCACACCGTTTGTCCCAGACCGGTTTTTTATCCATCATTGTAATGTTACTGACCGGACACACCTTTGCACACATCCCACAACCGGTACAATTTTCATTAACCTTATACGCTTTTCCCAGTAAAACCATATGTTCTTCAACGGTTAACTCCGGTGAGGCGTGAGAAATTTTCATCAACCCTTTTTTCGTAAGCGGCCTAACAATTAGGTGGATAGGAAACGTTAAAAGATAGAGAAAAAAGTCCGAAACTAACCCACCCTTTTTGTGTGTCATTATCCTGTTGCAAATGGCGTCCCTCTTTTTAAGCCACTTCGAATATAGTTTATCGTATTGTTCCCACGGCTTATGAAATGCATTCTGGACCATAGAAACACCGAACCACGACCACACTGTTCCGCCGCGGGATGAAACTAGGTGCTTAATCGTATGCAACGATTCACCGGTACCGCCGCCGTAGGTACAGACGGCTACAATATATTTATCATCTATAGCATCCAATTTTTCTATAAACCGGCGTACGATTATCGGTGCATCGGCATAGTAAACGGGAAAAACGATAACGATCGTCTCGGCATCAGTCCGAATGAAATCATCCTCTACAACTGCAGCAATCGGGACAAGGCCTCCGTCAATCTTTTCAGCGATATCGCGAGCTACAACGAAAGAGTTTCCTGTACCGGTAAAATAATAAACAGCCGTCCTCATTTTTTGCATGCACCATAGTATATAGGAGCTTTTTCGGGTAAGCAATATCTACTGCCATAAAGCTTGTTGAAAGGCCGCCTTTAGGCCAACACGTAGTCGGGCAGATACTCTTGCTTCTGTTTCAATGGAGTTCTCGAACTCTTCTTCCACAACTGCAGACCGATCGAGCTAAGCCGAGTTAAAGAAAGAAAAGCACGATCACGAAACACCGCAGCATCCTTTCCTATCCTTTCCACCTTACTTCCCGCCATTTGCGCATGGGTCGGCCTGTTCTGTGGCGCATTATCGATTCGAAAAGGCTTACAGTAGTTGTGGAAAAAACCGTAGACGACAAACCGCATCAGTGAGGCAGCCACATTCCGCGAGAAGCAGAGGGTTTCCCGATGATGGTTCGCCAAATCTTTTCGAAACTCCCGGTCATAGTAGTTGACCGCAAACAGCGGATTACTCGTCGTCCGTTCTCTGGTCGACGGTATTCGAATATGAGCGAAGAGGCCTTGAGCGATGCGACGCATCAGTGAGGGGGTTTTGTTCAAAGCCCGACGGTACTCGAGTTTCTCATCGGTGTAAAAGCTGATGTGTCTCGTTCTCTCGCTCTCGATCAACGCGGCGACACACTGCAGCAGCTGGTGAAACCGGTTTTCGACTCCTCGCGGCTCGAAGGTGACCGAGCGATAGAGCTGGTTCATGATCCGTTTCTGCTTTTCGGTTGTCCTCCCTTTTCGTTTTACGGTGATATGATTAAAAAAGTAGAGAAACTGTGAGGTTTTCCCGACCACAATCGTGATCTCTTCGGGGAAGTACTGGCTGTGGGTGAACGTCTCAAAGCCGTCTGCCACAAAATCTTCGGCAAGCCTGAGAGATGCAAGCTGCGATTCATGGAAGGTGATAAGATTACGGGCCAATCGATCGATACTGAAGGTACGCTCGGAGAAGCTCTTCCCGCATGCTTTACAGCGGAAACGCTGGATGGTGCCGGCGCTTGTGGTGTAGTGGGTGCCGTAGCGGTGATACCAGAGCTGTTCCGGTGGTGTTATTGTGTGCAGTACACAGTGGGGGTTGGGACAAAAGGGTGGTCGCATAATCGTTCTCTCCTTGTATGCAAATAAGATTCCATACAAAGAAAACACCCTTTTTCCCCCTGCTGCTTCTCTTTTCAACAAGCTTTATGGCAGTAGGTACGCAATAACATTTTTTTATAATTCTTGACAGTTCCAGGAATAATTGTGACCCTTAACGTGAAGGTAGTGCTTCGTGTCTAATCCATTGTTGGAGTTCGATTTTTCTAACATCTATCTCCACGATTCGCGGCACGACCGAGGATACATCAGTAAAATAAGGAGTAAACAATGGATTTAAGATTGCGGGGGAAACGTGCCGTCATAACCGGAGGAAGTGCCGGGATCGGCTTGGGATGCGCTGAAGTTCTCATTTCGGAAGGGGTCCATGTCGTTATTGCTGCCCGGAATAGGGACCGTATAGATAAGGCAGTTGGAGTGCTCCGTGAAGCTGCCGGGGAAGAGGTGAATGTCTACGGGATATCGGCAGACCTGAACAAGGCAACGGATGTTTCCCGGTTGGTCTCGGAGGCAGCCGAACTCATGGGGGGCATCGATATTGTGATCAACAACGCGGGTTCCGCGGTTGCAGGCTCACTGGAAAAATTGGACGACACTGCGTTTCAAGATGCCTGGCAATTAAAACTGCTCGGTTACATTCGAATGGTACGCGCGGTTTTACCTTTAATGAAACAGCAGGGATACGGCAGCATTGTCAATATAATCGGAGGTGCGGCACGTAATCCCAGCCCCGGTTTTCTTCCCGGCGGAACGGCAAATGCCGCACTGCTCAATTTTACTCGCGGCATAGCCTCCGAGCTGGCAGGCTACGGCGTGCGGATCAATGCGATTTCTCCGGGGGGGACCGAAACGGAGCGGGCGGAAAGACTCATAAAACAGCAGGCGAGCGATTCCGGCAAATCCATCGAACAAATACGAAAGGAACGCAATTCATCCATTCCTCTAGGCAGAATGGTCCAACCTCATGAAATAGGAATGGCGGCCGCTTTCCTCTGTTCGGAAGCATCGGCCTCGACTACGGGAGCGGAGCTTCTTATCGACGGCGGTTCGTCAAAAGCACTCTAAGGCAAGCGGGAATTACTCACGTCAAAGGCACTCTAAAAAGGCGGGGCATACTATGAAAAAAAACTACGATGTGGTGATCATCGGTACCGGAACGGCAGGAGAAACTGCAGCGGGACTATTAAACGAGGCCGGTAAACATATTGCTATGATCGATAACCGACCATACGGGGGCACATGCGCGTTAAGGGGTTGTCAGCCGAAGAAATACTTTGTCGTAAACACGCATCTTGCGGCAGAAACGGCAGCGCTTTTCGGGAAAGGTTTCAACCAGCCGGCGATTACGAATTGGAGAGAACTGCAAACATTGAAGCGTCAGTTTACGGACCCTGTTCCTGCCGAAACGGAGCGGTCCTTCCGAGAAAAGGGAATTGATACCTATCACGGTACCGCTCGGTTCGAGGATGCTCATACAATTTCTATTGACAATGAACCGGTCAAAATAACGGCGGAATCAATTGTCATAGCAGCCGGCGCCCTTCCCAAGAAACTTCCCGTTGCCGGTGGTGAACTTGCCTCCAATAGTGATGACTTCCTCGAGCTTGAGGAACTTCCCGAATCACTTATCTTTATTGGAGGCGGCTACATATCGCTGGAGTTTGCTTTTATCGCGGGGCTTTCCGGGTCAAAAGTTACGATACTCCAACGGGGGAATCGTGTGCTCCCGCAATTCCCGGCTTCGATTGTCGGTACTGTTATGGAAAAAGCGTTGGATTATAACATTACCGTTCGGACAGGAGTAGAAATCACCGGTATAAAGAGTGACGGCAAAAAGCTACAGGTTGAAACGGAAGCATCGAACTTAATTAGCGGTGATTTTGTTATGGCGGCAATTGGAAGAGAACCGAATATTGAAGCCCTTCAGTTAGACAAAGCAGGGGTGGAATACACTCGAGAAGGGATTAAAGTAGACGATTCAATGCGCACATCGGTTTCTCATATTTACGCAATCGGCGATTGCATAACGACAAAACAGCTTTCCCCTTTAAGCGATATGGAGGCAAAAACGGCTGCCGCAAACATTATCGGACCCGGATCGACGGAAGCAGACTATTCGTCGGTTCCTTCCGTGGTTTTTACCTATCCGCAAATGGCATCAGTCGGCATGACAGTCGAAACTGCCCGAAACAGCGGGAGGCAGGTGAGTGTAAAACAAGGAAGCGGTGCCGGCTGGCCGAATTACCGCAGAATAAACGCTTCTCTCGTCTATTACGAGACAGTCGCGGATTCCAATTCGGGTGAACTTCTGGGAGCTCATCTTGTAGGACCATACGCGGGAGAGCTCATCAACCTTTTCGCGTTGGCAATTCGGCATAAGATGACTTCGAATGACATAAAAGAGTTGCCGTGGGCCTATCCCACCTATAGCTCGGACATCAAATATATGGTCTGAGAAATACGGAGTGCTGCCGTATGAAGAAGCACCACAATTACACGATGTTGTAAAGGATTTATCGGAGCAGGCCCAAATTCCCCACAAGCCGGAGCTCTACATTTATCCGGCAATTTATAAAAGAATAAAAAAGCTGGAGCAATTACGAGATCCGGCCGACAAAGTATTTCAGGATTAGTACTATCTCCACACTCTTTCCATAGATGTTTCATACTTTATTCATATTTTCTCTGTATCCTTGAAAACGAAGAATGAATCCATGAATACAGGAGGAAAGTATGAAAAAAATCATTCTTTTTACGGTAGTACTCACAGTTATAACCGGAACCGCGCTCTTTGGCTACGGTGCCCAAGAGGAAGACGAGATTGACAGGCCGATACCGTCACGTTGGGGCATGGAGTACAATGAGGAAGACCTTCTCAATCTTTCAGGTACTCTCATTCTCGAACCGGGGGAATTACCGGCGTTACAGGCGGCGGGAAAACGATACGAACTGATGTATCCCCTTTTTCTCGACGATGACATCGAGATGACCGACGGAAAATCGGTTACGGTCGAAGGTTTTCTCGTACCGGGACCCCGTTGGGAAGAGGAAGAGGACGCTCTTTTCCTGAAAGTGACAAAGGCTGTTATTGATGGTGAAGAATATGAACTCGAACCGTTTGCCGGTCGATACGGCCCGCGAATGAGCGATCCAAGGAGTGGAATGAAGAGTATGGGTAGAAACCCCCGCGGACAAGGCCTGAGAGACCAACCGCCGGCACCGCGAGGAAGACGGTAATACCGACGCCACAATAGACACGTATAAACTACCACTTGCCGGTCCGGTGACGGACCGGTATTTTATTAATGATGCCGTCGCATCCTTTTTTTGCAAAAGGTTCTGATACCATGACAAACATGATAAAGAAGATCGTTGTCGTCGATGATGAAGCGAAGATAACAAAAATGATTTCCGATTATCTGGAAGCATTAGGATATGTGGTTACTACCGCCGCCAACGGTACAGATGCGTTACAATTACTCCAATCGGAAAACCCGGACTGTATTATACTCGACGTGATGATGCCGGGAATCGACGGCATGGATGTGGTACGAAGAATCCGCGAAACCTCACCAGTTCCCATTATACTGCTGACGGCAAAAGCCCAAGAGGCAGACAAATTGATGGGCCTGGAAATAGGAGCTGACGACTATATCGTAAAACCGTTCAGCCTGAAAGAGCTTGCCGCGAGAATACGCGCGCTTATTCGTCGGGCGGACCGCTTTTCTCCGGAAGCAGAATCATCATCCTTTTCTTATGCTGATTTTGTAATCGAAGAAGACAAGCGGGCTATTCTGAAGGATGGGAAACCTCTCGAACTGACCGCGGCGCAATTTCATATTGCATCACTCCTCTTTCAA
The DNA here is from genome assembly GCA_964543975.1 of uncultured Spirochaetales bacterium. Classification (GTDB taxonomy): domain Bacteria; phylum Spirochaetota; class Spirochaetia; order SPDA01; family CAZJBZ01; genus CAZJBZ01. The sequence goes on along the minus strand of CAZJBZ010000020.1, from coordinate 11,039 downwards.
CATCCGGGCAAGGTTTTCAGCAGGATGCAACTGCTGGAAGCTTTCCAGGACGTGGCTTTTGAAGGTTACGAGCGGACCATCGACGTCCATATAAAAAACATCAGAAAAAAAATCGAACCCGATCCTTCACATCCGAGATACATCCTCACGGTATGGGGTCTTGGCTACAAGGCGGCCGATGATGTATAGAAAAAGAGTGAACCGTTTATGGATTAAACTGGTAGGGACCATCGCTCTTATCATGATCGTCGGTTCAGCCGGAATAGTGATCAGTGTAAATGTAATCACAAAAAATAGATATAGAACTATGGTCCATTCAGGTGATATCGCGGCCGCCGAAACACTTTCCCAATTTTTACCGGAATACTATTCGAAAAAAAAGAAATGGGAGAATGTGGAACTATTCTTGACCGATTTTCTGCCGGCACCGATGATGAGAAACCAGCAGGAACCGCTGCAAACGGAAGGGCCGGGTCGAAGAATGACCGACAGACCGGGAGTATCTCCTGCTCCGGGGATGATGCATCAGAACAGAGACCGTCTGGGAATGATGCAGATACGGCATCCCCTTTTTGGGTCCAGAATTGTCATTACCGATGCTGAAAGAAAGGTCGTTTTCGACAGTCGAAATGAATTGCACGGCGCTTTTCATCCGTCCGAGCATATCACCGAAGGCGCACCCATCTATTATAACGAAAACGTTGTGGGCTATCTCTTTGTCGGGAGCATGATAGAATCGGCTTTGAATCCGGCGGACAAAACTTTTCTCTCTACCGTCAATAATGCGGTCATGCTGACATCGATCGGTGTGGTTATTATCGCCTTTGTCGCGGGCACACTTCTGGTTTTTCATATCACTTCCCCTCTTAAGCGATTGACAGCTGTCGCTTCACAAATCTCTTCGGGAAATTTTTCAGCGAGAATAGCAACCGGAACAAACAGGAAAGATGAAATAGGAATTCTTACGCGACAATTTAACACAATGACCGAATCTCTCGATCGGGCAGAAAAATCGCTCAAACAGATGATTTCCGACTCAGCGCATGAATTACGAACCCCTGTCAGTCTTATTCGGGGGAAACTTGAAATGATTCTCGAAGGGGTCTACCCTGCCGATAAAAACCATCTACAAGAGATATTCGAAGAGACCACAATACTCAGTCGCTTAATAGAAGAGTTGCAGCAACTCGCCGATGCAGACGCGGGAGTACTTACTCTACAGAAAGAAGAGACAGATATCGGTAACGTTATCGATCACGTTCTTTCCCTCTTTAAACCGGAAATAATGTCCCGTCAGGCGGAAATTATCGTCCACAACAATGCAAACAATGCTACAGTTTTAGCGGACCGGCAAAAGGTATCTCAGGTGTTTACAAACCTCCTGTCTAACACTCTCAGACATATCGATCAGAAGGGTACAATTGAAATTGAATTGATTGAAGTGATTGAAGTGACGGAAGAAATCGAGGAGAGTGATCGACAATCGTTTAGAACGCCGGACACATTCTTCGATCGGTCGACTACCGGTCACCTTCGGATATCTCTCTTCAATTCCGGTCCCCATATTCCCGACGATAAATTAGACAAGATTTTCGATCGATTTTTCCGGCTCGATTCCGCACGTAATAGGGAACACGGCGGTAAGGGATTAGGATTAGCTATTTCAAAAGCGATCGTTGAAGCCCACGGAGGTTCTATCCGGGCTGAAAATGTAGCAACGGGAGGGGTCCGCTTTCTAATCCGGCTCTAAATGGAGGGCCCAAGTCGATACACTGTTCGAATTACAAGGCGTGGCCGATACAGGAAGCCCGAGACATCAGTAGGGCCGAATACTGCTGTGTCCAGCAGCGGCACACCTACCTCCCGGCCGGTACCCGGCGCTGGTTTTTCACCACAATTGAGCAGTAATCAGGACTTTCTCGATTACGTCCGGTCCAATGCCGATTTCCGGATGTTCGCCTGCTCTCCTCTCTTAAACGGTTCCTATTCGAACCGGGAGAAACAGATACCTTCCCAATACAGCGACCCATCGAAAGAGCAGCTCGATCGATTGACCACCGCGGGCGATCCGGAATAGATTTGATATCTCATCTGTTTCTGCACTATATTTAAACGAGAGAGGATGTCGTTTTCTAATCGAGGAGTCTTGTATGAAAATAGTTGTCTTGGACGGATATACGTTGAATCCGGGTGATCTCTCATGGGAAGCCATGCGGGAAGTGGGCGAGCTTACCCTCTACGACCGAACACCTGAAGAGAAAGTTGTGGAACGATCGGCGGACGCCGAAATCGTTCTTCTCAACAAAACGATTATGTCGAGAGAATCGATAGAATCGCTGCCGAAGCTGCACTATATCGGAGTGCTTGCCACCGGATACAATGTTGTCGATGTGGAAGCTGCAGGCAATCACGGCATACCGGTCTGCAACGTCCCGACATACGGAACGACCGCGGTGGCCCAAATGGTCTTCGCGCTCCTCCTGGAACTGTGTCATCATGTGCAGCGCCACAGTGACGCGGTCAAGGAGGGTAGATGGTCGGCGCAGCCCGATTACTGTTTTTGGGACTATCCGCTGATCGAACTTTCAGGCAAAACCATGGGAATAATCGGTTTCGGCAGAATCGGCAGACAGACTGCCGGAATCGCCAATGCCATGGGAATGACCGTCATCGCGCATGATCCTTTCGAAAAAGACCCTCCCGATTATCCTAGGTTTACATGGGCCGGGCTTGATGAACTCCTTCATAAATCCGACGTTGTCAGCTTACATTGCCCGCAGACGAAAGAGAACACCGGGATGATCAACGCGAAGTCACTTTCTAAAATGAAACACAGTGCTTTTTTGATCAATGCCTCCCGAGGCGGTCTTGTCGTTGATGCCGATGTAGCGGAAGCACTTCGAATCGGGACCATAGCAGGTGCCGCCGTTGATGTGGTCTCATCACACGAACCGCCGGCGCCGGACAATCCGCTTCTCTCCGCCCGCAACTGCATTGTCACCCCACACATCGCATGGGCTACAAAGGAATCGAGAGAGCGGCTCATGAAAACCGCAGTGGAGAATGTCCGTCTTTTTCAGCAGGGAAAACCGCAGAATATTGTGAACTCGGAATATTTTCATTGATGATGATTTCTCGAATGACTTCGGAAAAATAAGGATACGGCGGTCCCTGTCCTCCGGGAGGCACACACCGTTACTATTTTTTTTTAAAAGCAATGGAAGGTCACCAGTGCCCCCATTTTTTAAAGAAATTCCTTAAAAACCCCTTTTCTCTGCTTCCCTCTTCCTGAATAGAGATGTCCCCTAAAAGAGAAAAACCTTCTAAAACGCAGGTTCCCCGGGCCACCGGGAAACTCCCCTCCCCGTCATCCTCTCTCTCATTTCTAAGAAGTTCATAATCGCCCAGAAGGCTTTTTAGACGGTTTCTCACCTTCATTCCCCTGGGGATTATGATTCGAGTATCCCCGATAAGGGAATAGATCTTTACACGTACCGGCTCTTCGGAATTTCTGAACCTGCGTATATCGATGTTTACATCTCCAATTATAGATACGGTGCTGATTTCCTTTCTGTAAAAATCTTCTGCCGTAAGGTGCTGATCCCCCAGCAGGGCCATTTTTATATTATCATCCCCCTCGGGGATATCCTTCCGTATCTCATTTGTATCATCTACCTCCCGGCTTTTCGGACGCTGCTGTTCGGGAAAATCGTGAACCAGCACCTCTAGATCTTCTATGAACTCGACCCGGTTGGCCAATTCAAGGCGCTTTTCATATTCCTCAAGTTCCAATTTGTTTTCAGCGTAAGCAGTCTCAAGCCGTCTTATGATTTTGTCCCTGTACTCGGGGACACCGTATTTTCTTTTCTCCGGCATATTCTTCGACACTTTCTTC
>CAZJBZ010000020.1:0-7134 GCA_964543975.1 uncultured Spirochaetales bacterium | reverse complement strand
TTCTTCTCCAAGGATTAGGGTATTTATTTCCATCAAGAACGATATTCCCCGTTTATACTACCATTAATACCGGTTATAGCAATATCTACCCTAATTACGGTAACATAGATAGATACTCCCGCCGGTGCATAAATTCCTTTGACGGAGGATCGATATTTCAATTAAATCGTCGTTTTAATAGTTTTCTCATAAATTTCTACTTGGAAAAACCGGCAGTACCTGATAGCTTTTTTAGAAAACAGGTGAAAACAATGGACATCAACAATCTCAATCATCGACTTAACCGGCAAATTACCTTCCTCCTCGAAATTGATAAATTGAAATCGATTCTTCGCAGGACCTATCATATCGACGGTAAACGGTACGAAAACGATGCCGAACACTCCTGGCACTTAGCGCTCTACGCGATCACATTGGCCGAATATACCGAACTCGAAATCGATATAGCGAAAGTAATCAAACTTGTTTTAATCCACGACCTTGCCGAAATCTATGCCGGTGATACCTTCGTTTACGACGAAGAGGGAAAAAAGACACAGGAAAAACGGGAAAAAGAAGGGGCGGAAAAACTGTTTGCACTCCTCCCGCAAGAGCAGGAAGCGGAGTTTCATCGGCTTGTCGAGGAGTTCAACGCTAAACAGACTCCGGAGGCGGTCTTTGCCGGTGCCCTCGATCGGCTGCAACCGTTACTTCACAACTACTATTCCGACGGGAAATCGTGGCTGGAACACAATATCGCGGCAGAGAGCGTGCTGGAGGTCAACGCCTCTATAGAGCACGGATCGGGACCTTTGTGGGAACTCGGTAAAGCGATCATTGCGGAGGCAAAAAGCAAAGGATGGTTGCGATAATTAATGAACCTTCTTGCTCTCTGCGGACGCCGTCGAAAAAAAGAAACCGCAGTGGAGAACGTCCGTCTTTTTCAGCAGGGAAAACCGCAGAAGGTTGTGAACTCGGAATATTTTCATTGATGATGATTTCTCGAATAATTTCGGAAAAATAAGGATACGGCGGTCTCTGTCCTCCGGGAGGCACACACCGTTACTATTTTTTTTAAAAGCAATGGAAGGCCATGTAACGGCTGAAACTCAGTTGATGGGAAAATACTCACGGTAAATTGAACCGATATATCTGATCAACCGGAAAGCCATGCCCTCCGCACATCTTCGACCTTTCGTATCCCCCGCTTAAGGCACTTTTCAATATACATCTCGATTTCGCGCTCTCTATTTGAAGCGGGACTGTCCGGTTTTTGATGACCCTCCGGTCGAGATCGACTCGTATCGACGACCCGCCACGATCCGCCGGAAGCTGTATATATTTTTTCAACCGTTGGTGTACGAAAACCGCATCCGGCAGATACAGACATTCTTTGCTTTCGCTTCAGTACGATGGGGATAAAAATATCAAACGCCATAAATCCTTCATCTGTAGCCCCATTTTGCCGAACGATCTGGTCCCGTGCCTCATCTAAGGTGTCCGCGTGTAGATTGCTGATTATACGGCACCCTTTTAAACCTAATTCGGTAAAGGTGACCAATTCATCCCCCCAGATGTAAGCATCGTAAAATCCGGGGCTGAGCTCATAGGAGACAACACCATCACCCTTGGAACAACGCCGCCAACCGGAACCTCGATTCGTCAATGTTATCGTGGCTTTTTGGGGAAGCATGGCAATAAGAGCGCCCATAATGGTGGTCTTTCCCGCACCTCCCGGATTGGCACCTACAAGCCAGGAGGACCCGTTCTCAATTTGACGCAGCAGCCAACAAGCCTGTTTGATGGTAAAAGTCCCTGCTTCCACCAAATCGATGATGGAGAGCATTCTCCCCCCGCGCTGGTTACCGCGGTTTACAACTGCAATGATGTCGTCCATATGAACCCTCTTAGAGTACTTGATTATGATCCTCAATATATTAAACAATAAAGGAGGAGTAAAACAAGTTTATATATTCCTATTGTTTCACTATTTGTATAAACTAACTATTGTTCTATCTTTGATAGCTTGGGAGTAATTTTGATTCCTGACTACATACACCAAATTTCAGATGCACTCTGGGAGATTTCTCCCGATTACAAGCATGGAATGCGGGTCCCTGCACGTATTTACGCTACCCGGTCTCTTCTCGAGTCAATGGAAGAGGGAGTGTTTCAACAGCTTACCAACGTTGCCTGTCTGCCGGGCATTGAAAAATACGCCCTCTGCATGCCGGACGGCCACTGGGGCTACGGGTTCCCCATCGGAGGTGCGGCCGCAATCAATACCGAAGAAGGGGTCATCTCCCCGGGCGGCATCGGCTTCGACATCAACTGCGGGATGAAGCTTCTCAGAACCACCTTGACCGAAGAGGAGGTGCGGCCGAAACTGGAACAATTGGTGGACACGCTTTACGAAGAGGTCCCCACCGGAACGGGCAAGAAGGGGCGCTTTACCATCAGCGACGCGGACTTCCGCGCCATAATCGAAACCGGATTGGATTGGTGCCTTGCAAACGGCTATGCGACTGAAACCGACGCTCGCCGTACGGAGGAGCAGGGAAAAATGGAAGGGGCCGATTCATCCCGCGTCGGTACTCGTGCCTTTGAACGGGGCCGGGACCAGGTGGGCACCCTCGGCTCCGGTAACCATTATCTCGAAATCCAGGTCGCTTCCCCCGACAATATCGCGGACCAAAAGGCAGCCGAAGCATTCGGCATTACCCTCCAAAACCAGGTCCTGGTTATGGTCCACTGTGGTTCCAGAGGGTTCGGCCATCAAATAGCAACCGACTACGTTAAAACGTTTGCAAAGAACATGAACAAGAAATGGGACATCGAGCAGCCCGACCGAAACCTTGCCTGCGCCCCTTTTTACTCTCAGGAAGGACAGGACTACTTTTCCGCCATGAAATGCGCGGTCAATATGGCGTTCGTCAACCGGCAGATGATCGTCCATAAAGTCCGGGATGCTTTCGCTGCAGTCTTCGGCAAAAGGGCCGAAGCACTGGGTATGGAAACCGTCTATGACGTAACGCATAACACGGCCAAACTCGAGACCCACACCATCGACGGAAAGGAGCGGCAGGTAATTATTCACCGCAAAGGGGCAACACGGGCTTTCGGTCCGGGAATGGAAGATGTGCCCGAAGAGTACCGGACCGTCGGACAGCCGGTCATCGTAGGCGGAAGCATGGAAACCGGTTCCTACCTGCTTGCGGGAGCAGCAACGGGGAAGGACGCTTTCTTTACCACGGCCCACGGCAGCGGACGGATCATGGGAAGAAACCAGGCCAAAAAGCAGTTTCACGGTGAAAAGATTATGCAAAAACTTCGCGAGCGGGGAATCTACATCCGTGCCTCCTCAGGTTCGGGCATAGCGGAAGAGGCGGGGGGCGCCTACAAAAACATCGACGACGTTGTCGAATCGGTCCAACAGGCTGGATTGAGCAGAAAAGTTATAAGGCTAAGGCCCATCGGAAACATCAAGGGATAACGGCATGGCCTACAGCTACATAGAGAAACCGGGACTCTCGGATGTGCAGTTTTGCGCGGACGGAAACGACCTGTCGGAACTGTTTGCCTCGTGCTGGGACGCCGCAGTCGGCGTGACCATCGAACATCCTGACGCGGTGGAAACAGTCGAAAAACGGGAGATTCAACTGGAGGAAGAGGAGCTCGATTTCCTTCTCTACGCCTTTTTAAACGAGTTCGTTTTTGAAAAAGATGCCGACGGATTGGTCCTGCGGGTGGAAACGGTCGAAATAGAGCACGAAGACAACACTTGGCGGTTGAAAGCCACCCTCTACGGAGGACCGATCGATACCGAGAGGCACGGTCACGGTCTCGACATCAAAGCAGTCACCTTTCACGAGTTTTTCGTCGGGAAAGGCGAGGATGGAGTATGGCGGGCCCAGGTCCTGCTGGATGTGTAAATTGATGTTGCAATCAACAACCACCTGCAAACAGACTGTGTGAAAGGTGGCGGCTTTTGCTTTAGTAAAGAAGACGATGGAGGTAATTATGATAAAATTCGCAGTCTATCTAAAAACCAAAGAGGGAAAACAGAATGATTTCCTGGCGGCGATGGACGATTTTCTGCCTACGGTTAAACAAGAGAAGGGGACAATCCAATACGACATCTGCCAGAGTGAGGATGATCCGACCTCGTTTGTTATTTTTGAAGTGTATAAAAATAAGGCGGCAAACGAAGCCCATACCGACAGTCCTGAGTTCAAGGCCTTCTTCGGACGGATCAGTCCGTTGATGGCCTCACCTCCTATAATGCACCCGGTCGTAGAATCGGCAAAATAATGCGACCGTGATTTTTCCCGACTAAAACGAAACCATCTCCAATTTTTGTAATGTCTTCAGTGCCTCAATGGTGACCGTGGGAGAGGGCTTTTTTTTATCGGCGAAATCTTCATCCTTGTAGTAACGGTACATGCTTTCGGGAGTGAACCGCAACTCCTTGTCGGCCTTTGATAGGAGAACGTTGCCCATCTCCTGTATCCCGGAATCATTGCAATCGATGTTCGATTCACTCACCACCGCGAGGACGTGGAGGAGGTTATACCAAATTGCAGGATATTTGAGTTTTTAAAAATCGGTACCGATGCCGAACAGATAATACTTCTTTTTTCCCCGCTCCCGCGAAAAACCGTCGGGATCAAAACCTTAATCATCGGAACGTCATCCGCGTTAAAAGATTCGAGGGTTGTATCGAGGCGCGGGGGTACTTTTTTCACGCATTCCAAATCGGAGGTCCGATAATCCGAGTCATCCTTACTTTCCCCGACAAACTCCCGTTCAACCACCATCCAGCTAACACCCGCAGTGAGGCCGGTTTCGATTACCTTCGCGATATCCAGCTCTCCTTCTCCCAAAACGGTTGAACCCCGCTTCTTTCCGGAAATATGGTCCTTCATCTGATATTTTCTCATTTCCATATGGTCAACACTCCTTTTGTACAGAAAAATGTGCTACTTTTCCATTACATTGTTTAAATAGGATGAGAACCAATGAATAGAACACAATTACACAAGAAGGGAGAGCGTTATCTCCATGCATTCTGTTCTGTAAAACCGAACCGGAGAACCGGATCGGAAGGAAACCGGGAGGCGGTCCGCTATTTTGCCGATATAATCGGACAGTTCGGATTTTCCATCGATACAACTCCGTTTGATTGTCTCGATTATGTCGGAAGAGGAGTTTCACTAAACTGTGACGGCCCAAATTATGAAATCCACATAAGCCCCTATTCTCTTCCGTGTGACGTAACCGCCGAATTGACCGTTGTTTCATCAATCGAAGAACTGACCAAAAGCGATTGTAGAGGAAAACTGCTCCTTCTCCACGGTGATATCTGCGCTGAACAGCTGATGCCGAAGAATTTTCCGTTCTATAATCCGGACCACCATAAAAAAATATATTCTCTACTTGAAAAAAAACAGCCCGCAGCAATCGTTACCGCAACCGCTAAAAATAGCGAGCTGGTTGGTGCTCTCTATCCCTACCCTCTTATCTATGATGGAGATTTCGATGTTCCGAATACCTACTGTACCGAGTTCACCGGGGATAAAATTGCGGCTTGTGCAGACCGACCGTTTCACCTCCGGATTGACGCGGAACGCACTCCCGTGACCGCTTCCAACGTCGTGGCCCGTAAAAACGCGACAGCGGAGAAAAAAATCGTCCTAACCGCGCATATCGATGCCTACGAAGACGCTCCCGGAGCAACGGACAACGCAGCAGGAACCGTTGTCCTGCTGCTTGTAGGGGAACTTCTTGAAAAGTATGCAGGACCGTTAGGAATTGAAATCGTTTCTATTAATGGTGAGGACCACTATAGCGCGGCGGGTGAGAAAGATTATCTGAAACGGTACGGTACGGATTTTGATCGAGTGGTTACGGTGATCAACATTGATGACGCGGGTTATGTTAAGGGGAATACAGCTTACTCTTTCTACGAATTCCCCGATGCTCTTAAAAAAAAGGCAATTGGACTGTTCGACACCTACACCGGATTGACGGAAGGTGAAGCGTGGTATAACGGCGACCATATGGTTTTCGTCCAGCGGGGAACCCCCGCTATCGCGTTTGCTTCGGAGTATATGACCGAACTGATGCGCGATGCTACTCATACTTCACGAGACACTCCCGATTTAGTCGATTGCGCAAAATTGGGAGAGCTTGCGCGGGTGCTGCACGATTTTATTCTTTATATAACGGCTTGACCGGATTTTATCACAGACTTTTTCTCAGCAGTCTCCACAACAAGGCTACCTTTCAACACTATCGGCGCATAAAAAAGAGGGCTGCGGAATAAAATCCACAGGCCCCTCTATTACGTTATAATCGAGAAGCTTTGTTAGAATCTGTTTCTATCGTTTCTTTTTTCTCTAGCTTCATTAACCCGAAGAGTCCTTCCGCCGAGTTCCTGCTGATCCATCGCATCAATCGCTTTTTTTGCTTCGTCAGCATCACTCATTTCAATGAAACCGAACCCCTTCGACTGACCGGAAAACCGATCGGTAATAATACTAACCGATTCAATGGTCCCGTAGGGGGAAAAAGAATTCCGAAGATCGTCTTCAGAAGTGTTGTAGTTAAGATTTCCTACATAAATTTTGTTGTTCATAGTTTACTCCTTTAATAGAACAAATATCTTTTCGAAAGGCACCTACATTTGCATTTAAAGGATTAAAAGACGGCAGGACTTAAAAAAGGCTTGGCACAAATCTTTAATCAAAAACACGTAGCAATACACAATCAAAAACTTGGGAAAGTATAATACAGTTTTCATGATAAGTCAATCAATTTTAGGCAAATCCAGCACTGACTCATAGAAAAGAAACTTGACAAATCGGGTTCGATACTCTAGTCTACTCAATAAAACAATAGAGGTACGCTTCATGTCTGATAACCTTCATTCGATAATTAATGATTATAGACAGAAAAAAACATCACTTATTGGTCTTCTTCAGGACATGTCTGAAGAGTACGGATACATTCCGGAAGAGAAGCTGGAAGAGGTGTCTGCTGAAACCGGGGTGCCTTTGAGCAGACTCTACAGCCTTTGCACCTTCTACGCCTCTCTTCGCCTTGAACCGATGGGTGAACATCACTGCGCCGTTTGCGTCGGTACAGCCTGCCATG
>CAZJBZ010000019.1:0-20970 GCA_964543975.1 uncultured Spirochaetales bacterium | reverse complement strand
ATCGAACCGAAAAAGATACTGCGGAATGACCGCCCAGTTCCATTTATAATGAAGTCCCACTCTGACGCGGTACATAATAAAGGCCCCCGCGGCTGCTACCACCGCGAGGACCGCCACATCAATCAAGGTAAACCGTAAATCAGCTTTTCCCGATCCGAAGAGTCGGTGACTGTGAAATTTGTTATTGGATTTGATCTTCCCAATCCCTCGTTTCAAACCAATAGTGTTTCCGTTCCGCCAACCAGCCTTCAGCATCAACAACGGTGATCCAATTGTTGAAATAGTTCAGAAGATCCAAATCCCCTTTCGGCAGCGCGAATCCTATCGGCTCCTTGGTGAAGGTGTCATCGAGAGGGAGGAAAAGCCTGTCCGAATACTTAATCGCCTGGAAGGCGGGCAGCGGCGCGGAAGAGACGAAAGCGTGGGCCCTGCCGGAAAGGATTTCTTGGATTGCTTGCGATTCATCGTCGAACAGCCGTAATTCCGCGTTCGGCATAAACTTTCGTACCGCCTCTTCAGCCGTCGTACCGATTCGCGCCGATATGACGACATCTTGCTTATTGAAATCTTCAAGAGAGTCGAAACCGGCGGCTTGTTCTTTGTGGGCCACCAAAGACATCCCCGAATACTCGTAGGGTATGGTGAAATTGACCTTCAGATTCCGGTCCGGCCTGATTCCCATTCCCCCGATAATGACATCGAATTTTCCCGTAAGCAGCGCCGGAATAATCCCGGACCATTTTGTGGGAACAAACTCCACTTCCACTCCCATGTCTTTTGCCAGCCGCCTCGCGACATCGATCTCAAAACCGATAAACTCTCCGGTTTTGTCTTTCATCGCCCATGGAACAAACGTTGACATCCCAACCCGGATCGTTCCCCGTTTGACTATCGTATCCAGAAGGCTTTCTTCCTCCTGCGCGGAAGCGGCCCGCGATTCCCCTTCGGCGGTCTGTCCGGTCCCCTTTTCCCCCGTACATCCCGCGACAAGAAAAAAAGCCGCAAGGACCACAACCGAAAACAATATAATCCGTTTCATATTTCTCCTCCTGGAAAAAACGTTACTATTTTAGTGAGGCAAATGCAATAAGCTCCTATTATACACTATTTTAGTAATAAAAGCACACCCAAAACAGAAAAAGAGGGAATCGGCTTACAGAATCTTGCTCAAAAAGAGTTTCGTTCGTTCTTCTTTTGGATTGCTGAAAAAACGCCCCACCTCGGTGTCTTCAACAACCCTGCCCTCTTCGATAAAAATGACCCGTTCACCCGCTTTCTTCGCAAAACCCATCTCATGGGTGACGACCACCATCGTCATTCCTTCATGCGCTAAATCTTCCATGACTTCTAATACTTCGCCCACCATTTCCGGATCAAGGGCGCTCGTCGCTTCATCGAAAAGCATTATTTTAGGCATCATAGCCAATGCCCGGGCAATCGCGACCCGCTGCTGCTGGCCGCCGCTTAATTGTCCCGGATAATTATCGATTTTTTCGGCAATGCCGACCTTTTCCAGAAAGTGGAGGGTGGTTTCGTTCGCTTCCTCTTTGCTCTTCTTACGAACATAGCGTTGGGCAAGGTTGACATTGTCTCGAACGGTCATGTGAGGAAAAAGATTGAAGGCTTGAAACACCATGCCGACCTCTTTCCGTATCTCCAAGCGGTTTTTTTTAGAGTTATCGAGCGGTACGCCGTCGATGATTATTGTCCCCCCATCACGGTCCTCCAAACCGTTTAAGCAGCGCAGCAGGGTCGACTTGCCTGATCCGGACGGACCGATTACCACAACCACCTCTTTCCTCCGAACGGAGAAAGAAAAATCGTTGAGGGCCTCTACTCCGTCGGGAAACGTTTTTGAGAGATGTTCCACCGTAATAATTGTATCACCCAGTTGTTTCATGTCTTACTGTCCGTCTAACGATAACCGTTTTTCCAGGATATTCACTAGGAGGGAGAGGGTCAACGTCAGGATAAGATAAATTGCCGCCACGGTAAACCATATTTCAAACGCGAGGAATGTCTGTGAAACGATAGACCTCCCCTGCATGGTCAGATCGTAAATTGCAATGGTGCTGACTAAAGCAGAATCCTTTACCAACGAAATTGCCTGACTGGTAAGGGGCGGTAAAATCCGGCGAAAGGTCTGGGGAAGGATGACATGCCGGTAGGTATGAAAGGTGGACAACCCTACACTGTAGGCGGATTCCCACTGTCCTTTTGGAATCGAGATTATTCCGCCCCGGATAATTTCCGAAGCGTAGGCCCCTTCAAAGAGACTGAGCGCTAAAACGGCCGAAAAAAAGGGGCTTAAAAGAAATATCGGAGAAACGATAAAATAGATAACGAACAGTTGAATCAAAAGCGGAGTGTTCCGAACAAGTTCGAGATAGATCCTGGAGAAGAAACGGCCGGTAACTGAATGAGAGAGACGGAGCAGGGCTGTAACCAAACCGAAAACAAATGAGAACCCCAAACCGACTGCTGAAATGGTAAGCGTCATTGACAAACCTTCCAGCAATGGGCCTGGGGTCACGCTCCCTTCGGTGACGGTGAAGAGATACCGTGGGACCCGAAACCATTGCCATTTGTAACCGAGTCCGACCGTTCCGGCGTAGAGAAGCAGGACAATCACGCCAGACAACAGCAGAAATTTCCCGATATCGATGAAAGAAGATTGGATGGTTTGCTTTCTAAAAATCGTCGAACTCCTTCTTTCAAAAGAGGGCCTTATTCAATCTATTTCTCGCGTGAATCAGGGCTATTATCGCGGCGCTCCACGTCACGACAAGAATCCCGATCCATACGCCGACCACTCCTAAACCGACAACAATGGTTATGGAGCTGGAGAAAGAACGGCTCCGTCTGCTCGAAGATGAACTATTCCAATTAACCCAAACCTACGTCTATACGAACGCGGAAACATCGTGGGAAGAGTATCGCTTTGCGCTTCCAAACGTGATTCAAAAAATGACAGGAAAACCGCTTCATGAGTAATCCTGCCGCACGGGGCCCGCACCGCGCTCTTGCGCAAGGGTCCGCCCCCTATGCTTTTTCCTCATCTTCGATAAAATCGAGCAGGTTTTCTTCAACGGTAATCGGTTCTTTTTTGTCCTTTTCACGATAAAGCGCTTTGTCGGTGTTGCGGAGGATGTCGAAAGCACCTTCCGAAAACGATGTATGCAATCCTATGCTGACCCGATAATCGGGAATGTTCTCAGCATTCGATTTCCCCGCGATATCATCGAGAATCCTCTGTTTTACGTTTTGAGCAAGCTCCGCGGAGGTATTAGGCATTACAATTGCAAACTCATCACCGCCGAAACGGGCCACATGGTCCACTTTTCTGACATTGTTCTGCAATCGAGCCGCACAATCTTTTAATACTTCATCGCCGACTAAATGACCGTGGGTGTCATTAATCTGTTTGAATGAATTGATGTCGATAAGCAAGACTGAGAGATTAGTTTGGTAACGAGAGCTTCTTTCGATCTCTTGATTGAGAATGGTGTCGAAACTCCGTCTGTTCAGCACCCCGGTCAGATGGTCCATGCGGGAAATCTTCTGTATGGCGCGGACATAAAAGGCCCGTTCTATCGCGATTGCTGCAAAATCGGCAATTGAGGAGAGAATTTTTAACTCCAACGGGGTGAACGGTTCATCGTTCAGCTTATTTATCAATTCGATAACACCCAACACCCTATTGTCCGTTTTGAGCGGCACACCGATCAGGGATCGCGTCTTGAAACCGGTCATTTGATCGATTTTGTCACTGAACCGTTTGTCTTTGGTAACGTCTTCGATAATGGCCGGTTGGCCGGTAGTCACGATCCATCCGGTGATCCCCTCATGAACAGGAATTCGTTTACCGATAAGCTTGTCCGAAGCCTCCCCAACAGCCACTTTAAAAACCAATTCGTCTGTTTTCGAATCTCTGAGAAGAAGTGACCAGTTTCTGGGGGCAAAAATAAAGCCCACCTTGTCCATGACCTGATCGAGTATTTCACGAATACTCTTTGCGGCAACGATCGCCTTTCCTATCTCTACAAAAAAGGAGAGATGGACAAGATCGTCGATAGCCTCGTACTGTTTACTCTCTTTCATACTGTGTACGTACCCTCTTCCTTCCTATATCGACACATACCTCGTGACTGTTTAATCGAGGCGATTGCGAAGACGAAGTTCCTTTACCAGACCGTACAGGGAGGGAAAACGAACAACTCTCTCACCATCCACTAAATGCCACAGTCCCTCTGCTTTTGAATAGCGGACAAAGAGGGCCTTTGATTCCTCGGTTTCTCCGGCATGCACATGGTAACCCGTCCGTTCCAATGCCTTTCGGGTCCATATCCGTTCAATTCCGTCCGCCTGCAGCCCTATCGTACCCCGCCATGTTCTGTGCATGACAAAAGCACCGTGACGTTTATCGAATTCGACCCCTTGTGAGCTGAAATCCTCCTCCAACGCTCCGGAGAGCACCAAATCTTCGGGGGACCCCACGCGTACTGTCCCGTGCTGTGAAATAAGCCAAAGAACGTCAGCTATTTGCAGTGCCAGGTCCAAATCGTGGGTAGAGAGAAGGATGGCTTTTTCGGTGTCTCGCGTCAGTTTCTTGAGCAGCCCCATGATCTCTACACGGTGGGGGAGGTCGAGAAATGCCGTCGGCTCGTCTAAAACGATGATATGAGGGTCTTGTGCCAAGGCGCGTGCGATCATAATTTTCTGTCGCTCTCCGTCACTCAACTCCCCCACATTTCTTTCGGCAAGCTCTTCCGCGCCTACGGAGCGAAGGGCGCCTGAAACGATCGCCTCATCCCTACCGGTAAGCCTTCCGGTCCAATCGGTATAGGGAAATCTGCCGAGAGAGACGAGCGTGCGTCCCGAGAACATGCCGATGTTCACCCGTTCGGTCGTTACGATGCCCACCCGCTTCGCCAATTCCTTTGGGGAGAGGGTTTCGATCCTCGAGCCTTCCAGAATGATCGCCCCCTCAATGGGAGGCAAAAGTCCGGTGATGGTTCGTATCAGGGTTGATTTTCCCGAACCGTTCGGTCCGATAAGACAAACCACCTCTCCGGAATTAAGGAAGAGGTCCAAAGTGTGGGAGATGATGTGGGAATCTCCCCGTCGGAGTTTGTAGCCTATTGTCAGGCCGGCCGTTTGTAAAACGCACCTGTTCATGAAACAAACGTCTCTCGAAGATTTTTTCTACGTAAAATGACCCAAACGATTACCGGAGTGCCGATTAATGCAGTTACGGAGTTGAGAGGCAGGACCGATTGTGAACCGGGCAGCTGGGAAATAAAATCGGAGAAGAGAGCGAGAACGGCACCCAACACGATAACCGCGGGCAAGAGTATCTTATGGTCCGAAGTGTTGAAGAGGCTGCGGCACAAGTGTGGAACGGCGACTCCTAAAAAAGCGATCGGGCCGCAAAAGGCGGTAACAGCTCCGGTAAGGAGGGCGGTAATAACGATGGTAAAAATCCGCGCCTGTTTTATCCGGAGCCCCATGCTCCTCGCGTACTCCTCTCCCAACAGCATGACATTCAGGATTTTGCCGGTAAACAGCGCGGCAATTAATCCCGCCGCGGCAATCGGTGCAAACACGAACAGCTGTTTCCATGTGGTCCCGCCGAAACTCCCGAAAGTCCAGGCGATATAGGCGTGTACCCGCTCGGCAATGCTGAAGTGGATGAGAATGCTGACCAGGGCGTTGACAGCATATCCGAAAAGCATTCCCAGGATAAGCAGTGTGATCACACTCTGCACTTTCTTCGAAACGACCAGGACTAAGAACAGGACCAGAGAAGAGCCGATGCTCGCGGCGGCAACTATACCCACATCACCCGCCAATCCCAGACCTTCGAGAAATTGGGAACCGCCGCCGGAGGCAGCAGTCAAAACCACGAGTGCCACTCCCAAACTTGCTCCCGCGCCGATACCCAAAATTGAAGGGCCTGCCAGCGGATTTCTGAAGAGGGTTTGCATCTGCAGACCGCTGATGGAAAGAGCGGCCCCCGCGATCGCCGCGGTAATCGCTTTCGGAAGACGAAACAGGAAAATGATCTTCTCCCAGGACGCCTTCTCCGCCTCTCCCCCGAAGAGAATTGAGATGACCTTCCCGAACGGGATTCTCACCGAACCCGAAGAAACATCGAGGATGAAGAGAGAACCTAAGAGCAGGATGAAAACGAAAGGGAGCAACCGTTTTCCATGGAGTTTGTTATCGATCATTTCAGCTTCTTATAATAGACAAGTTCGTGACCGGGTAAAAAATCGGGATGAAAGATGGTAATTAAATCGGCCAGGACAACATCGGGATTGGCCACCCCGGATTCCCAATAGTCGCTGAATCCGTGTTCATTCATGCGACGATTGTTATTGTACACACTGCCCTTCTGAAAAGCTTTAAACTCAGCGTATCGTTCGTCTTCGGCACGAGCTTCATCCAAACTTCTCCAAATTCCCGGATTTATCCAAAAATCGACGTCCGCGGCTTTTTCAAAAACAGCTTCAAAATCAAGCATCAAGCTGCCCGACTGCTCATTATCGGACCACATGTAATCTCCTCCCGCGTCTTCGATAAGGCGCGCCGCATAGCTGCTTCCACCCGCAATCCACCAGACTCCCTGATAGGGAGCGTTGTTTAAGACGGTCGGCTTTACTTTGATGTTCTTCGCCTTGTCCGCCATCCGGAGGTATTTCTCGGCGTATTCGATGGTAAAATGTCTTGCGTATTGTACGGCCACGGGCCTGCTTACCTCGGGACCGTCTGTGGTGTGGACGCCGGCGGCGGTTTCAACAGGAGCCGTGTCGGAAGCGGCATCTCCGGTTTCCTGCCGCCCTCCGGCGTATGTCAGCGTACTCATCGAAAATAAAAAGGTGGTTATGATAAAAAGAGTTGTGATAATTCTCATTCTGTTCCTCCAATGATTTGTCCCGTCATCATGCCCCGTCCTATTCCTCCGCGGTTGCTTTCCTTTTTTTTATGGAGGAGAGCATCTCATCCGCCGCGGTTTCCGAGATAAGCGAGAAGGAAAGGGATTCCTCCTCTTTATGCACATTTTGATACAAAATCGTCATCGAAGTAAGTCGGGATGTCAATAATCGGGCGAAAAGAGACTGTTTTCGCTTCATCGACACCGAACCAATCGATGATAAGGGCACGACAAAAAAGAGAGACTCTTCCTGTCTTTTCCGCGACTTGACATTCTTCAGGACCGCATCGAACCAGCTCTGTTTCGGAAGCACATGAAAATAAAACGCGGAATCGGTTACGAAAAACATCCCGACCGTGGAAGCAGGCAAACCGTTGAAACTGTTTTTCAACTCTCCCAACGAAAAAACGCGGACAGCTTCTCCGATTTGCTCTTCTATATTGGCCCAAAATTGCTGGACCTCTAGATTGGATGACATAGGAAGGTCCTCTTTCCGCAGAGTACTAAGCCCTCCCTCTCCGTGTCAATATAAGGGAGTGAATTCCTGCTTGAAGCTTGACTTTTTGCATCCCACTTTCTATGGTGTAGCGAAAAGGCATATATGACAAACAAACAATTTCCGCTTTCGAAAGAAACTGTCGAGGAACTGACGAAACAATACCCTACCCCCTTCCATATCTATGATGAAGCGGCGATCCGCAAAAACGCCCGTCGTTTCCTCGGCGTGTTCGATTGGGTGAAGTTGGGATTCAAAAATTACTTTGCGGTAAAAGCCCTCCCTAATCCTTACATCCTGTCGATTCTCAAAGAAGAAGGGATGGGGACCGACTGTTCCTCGCTACCGGAATTAGTGTTGTCTGAAAAAACGGGCATCCGCGGTGAGGAGGTCATGTTCACCTCCAACGATACGCCGGCTGAGGAGTTCAAAAAGGCGATGGAGATGGGCGCGATCATCAACTTGGATGATATAACACACATCTCTTTTTTAGAAAAGCACGCGGGAGTTCCCCCTCTTGTCTGTCTACGGTACAATCCGGGCAGTTTAAAAGAAGGGAACGTAATCATAGGCACGCCGGAGGAGGCGAAATACGGCTTTACCCGGGAGCAAACGATCGAAGGCTACCGGATGCTCAAACAAAAAGGGGTAAAGCGGTTCGGCTTGCATACCATGGTAGCTTCAAATGAACTGAATCCCGACTACTTCATCGAAACGGCGTCTATCCTTTTTGACTTGATTACCGAACTGTACGATAAAACAGGGACCACAATCGAATTCGTTAATTTAGGCGGCGGAGTCGGCATTCCCTACAAACCGGAAGAAAATGCGGTTGATATGGGCTACGTTTCCGCGGGAATCAAATCGGCTTATACAAAAACGGTAGAAGCACAAGGACTTCCCCCGATCAAGATAGTTATGGAATGCGGAAGAATGATTACCGGCCCGTACGGATACCTCGTTTCCCGGGTCATCCACCGGAAAAATACCTATAAGAGGTTCATCGGGCTGGACGCGAATATGGCGAATTTGATGAGACCCGGGATGTACGGGGCGTATCACCACATTACGGTTTTAGGGAAAGAGGAAAAGCCCGCGGATACGCGATACGATGTTACCGGATCGTTATGTGAAAATAACGATAAGTTCGCGATCAACCGCCCTCTGCCGGAGATTGAAGAGGGCGACCTTCTCGTAATCCACGATACCGGGGCCCACGGGCACGCCATGGGATTTAACTATAACGGGAAACTGAGATCGGCGGAACTGCTCCTGAAGGAAGACGGCTCGGTGCGGCAGATTCGGCGGGCGGAAACGATTGAAGATTACTTCGCGACACTCGATTTTACTCCATGGATGTAATGTCAAGCGACAACCCGGGAATAGAGGGATTCCAAAAAGCTAAGGAGGCATAAACATGCGCATAACTGATTTCAATGAAAAAGAAAGGATGTTTCTTGCAGGCTGCATTCGGAACCTCATTTTATCGAAAGGAACAATCGAAAATGAAGAAATCGAAGATCTCGATAAAATTATCCATGACTATCGATTTGAAGATTTCGACGATAAATTAGATGAGTTCGAAACCGAAATCAACGATGAAGAGAGCTTTTGGGAACATGCACGGGAACTTGCCGACCAGGACAAACAGCAGTTTATCCTGACCATACTGGATGAACTCTCCCTTCAGGACGGATTGCTCGAACGGGCGGAGAAGAAGCTGATCGACCGGCTGCGCGAATTGTGGTCGGAATAATAAAGCTGAAAATGAGAATAGAGGTCTTTTATAAAAATCCGAAAACGGACGGGCGTGCGGCCCGGCTCCGCACCCGTCTCTCGCAAGAGTATCCGGCAATCGAAGCTGTCCGCGTAGTCGATGTCTATCTTATCGAAGCGGTCCCTGAACTGACCCCGCAAACCGCACGACACCTCTTTTCAGATAGCGTAGCCCAGAAGACGCTCTGCCTGTCCGATTCCGGCCGGCAGAAGGATGATCAGCCTGAAAACGGCGACACGGCGCCCGTAACAGTCCAAGAAACGGAGAAGTGGGACTATCTGATCGAAATCGGCTACAAACCGGGAGTAACCGATCCTATTGCAAATACAGCAAAAAAAACGATTATGGACGAGTTACAACGAAACGGCACGTCGCCTGACGCACGAACAGATTCATGGATCATTCAGACCGCACGCCAATACCTTTTTGCTCTTCGCCGGAGAACGATGGGGGGTGATTCCGCGGAGGACCCTCACTCAACCTCCCCGAAACCGAACATACGGCAGGTAGCGCAACAGCTCTATAATCCTTTGATTCAGCATGCCGTCTGCATATCCCGGAAAGAGTGGGAAGAAGGGGAGCGCCCCCCGTTTATCTACCCCGAAACCGTCGATACCACACCGCCCGACGTGGAAATGGTGGAAATCGAATCGTTAAACGACGAAGAACTAAAGGAACTTTCCCGATCCAGGCTTCTTGCCCTATCGTTATCGGAAATGCGGGCAATACGGCACTACTTCTCTAAGCCGGATGTCTTGGTGGAACGTTCATCCGTAGGACTTCGTGGAGGAATAACCGATGTAGAACTGGAAATGATCGCGCAGACCTGGTCGGAACATTGTAAACACAAAATCTTTAACGCCATAATCTCTTACAGTGAAAACGGCAAGACAACCCGCGTATCGTCGCTCTTCAGCACCTATATACAACAGACCACGGAATTGCTTCGAAAGGAGAAAGGATATCTGCGGTCGGTCTTTCACGATAATTCGGGAGTCATCGCTTTCGATGACCGTCACCTCCTCTGTTTTAAAGCGGAAACCCACAATTCACCTTCAGCACTCGACCCCTACGGCGGGGCCATTACCGGAATTGTCGGGGTAAACAGAGACATCATCGGCACCGGCAAAGGGGCAAAACCGATTTTTAATACGAATGTCCTCTGTTTCGGTTATCCCGACACCCCCGCCTCTTCACTTCCAAAAGGGCTTCTCCATCCGGCCAAGGTAATGGACGGGGTACATCGCGGTATAATTGACGGGGGAAATCAATCGGGCATCCCCACTGTCGCGGGAGCGTTTCTCTTCGATGAAAGTTTCACCGGGAAGCCGCTCGTTTTCTGCGGTACCGGAGGCATCCTTCCCGCCGAAATTGACGGCGAAGGAGGATGGATCAACCATGTACATCCGGGAGACAACGCCGTCATGGTGGGGGGTAGAATCGGAAAAGACGGTATTCACGGGGCCACCTTTTCTTCTCAACTATTGGATGAAACATCTCCTACCTCCGCGGTACAGATCGGCGACCCTATCACACAGAAAAAAATGCTCGATTTTCTTCTCGAAGCGCGTGACAAAGGATTGTACTGCGGTATTACCGACAACGGAGCGGGCGGTCTCTCCTCATCATTGGGTGAGATGGCCGAAAAAAGCGGCGGTGTGATTATCGAATTGGACCGATGCCCCTTGAAATACGAAGGGCTCGCACCGTGGGAAATACTGCTCTCCGAGTCGCAGGAGAGGATGAGCCTGGCCGTTCCGCCGGAGAAGACGGAACGGTTAATGAAATTGGCGGAACGCAGAGATGTAGAAGCGAAGGTAGTCGGAGCGTTTACCGATTCCGGCAATATAGAGATAATGAACCGAGGGAAAACGGTCGGACTTATACAGTTGGACTTTCTCCATAACGGGGTCCCGGTCATGGAGCTGGAAGCGGAATGGATACCTCCGGCCGATGCTCATGAGGAGACGCAACAGGATTTTCGCTCCGGTGCCGCCGGCTCTCTGCGAGAAATCCTCCTCTCCGTGCTCTCAGACCCCAACGTCGCTTCAAAAGAACGGCTGGTACGACAGTACGATCACGAGGTCCAGGGGAAATCTATTCTCAAACCGTTTACAGGTGTACAAAACGACGGACCGTCCGATGGCGCGGTACTGCGGCCGCTTTTCGATTCCTACCGCGGGATCACCGTCACCCACGGCATCTGTCCCCGGTTAAGCGATTTCGATACCTCCGTCATGGCGATGTGCGCCGTTGACGAGGCGTACCGGGCCCACATCGGGTGCGGCGGTTTACCGGAACAGGTGAGTGCACTGGATAATTTCTGCTGGCCCGATCCTGTCGAATCAGAGAGGACCCCCGACGGGAAATTTAAGCTGGCGCAGCTGGTCCGGGCCTGTCGAGGCCTGCAAGAAGCGTGCGTGACCTACGGTATTCCGCTTATCTCCGGCAAAGATTCGATGAAAAACGACGCCGAGTTCGGCGGAAGAAAGGTCTCCGTACGTCCGACCTTGCTCATCTCTCTGATCGGCATCATAGAGGATGTCCGCGAAACTGTCACCACCGACGTAAAACAGGCGGGCGACCTCATGGTTTTACTCGGTGAAAGCGGGGAAAACCTGGGAGGTTCTGTTTACGAACTGGTAACCGGGGTTCGAACGAAAAAGTGTCCGCGTTTACGTCCCGGCAAGGCGAAACTGCTGTATAACGCACTTTCGAACTGTATTCGGAAGGGACTGATCGCTTCTTGTCACGACATCTCGGACGGCGGTCTGGCTGCAGCGGTCGCCGAATCGTGTCTCGGGGGACGACTGGGTGCTCGCCTCAATCATGAACATGTTTCGCACGGGTTTCTTTTCAATGAGGCCCCGTCCCGGTACATACTAACGGTCCGTCCGGAAAATTGGGAACAATTTGCCACGGAAACGGACCATCTGCCGGTGGCAAAACTTGGTACTGTTATAGAGGAACCTTCTCTACACGTCGAATCGCGAGGTGCAGAAATCCTCAACATATCATTAAAAGAGCTTGAGAAGGCGTGGAAAAGCCGATGGGAACGATAAAAACGGCCCTTATAACCGGTTACGGAATTAACGCGCAGGAAGAATTGAAGCAGGCTTTCGATTCTTGCGGTGCCCAAACCGAATACATACATATCAATGATCTTATCTCCTCGCCCGATGTCCTGGGTGAATACCGGATTCTCGGTTTTCCGGGAGGGTTCTCATTCGGAGACCATCTCGGTTCAGGCCTCGTTTTTGCCCATTTGTGCAGGGGACATCTCTTTGAACGTTTCACCCGTTTTATTGAGGAGGGGAACCTGGTCCTTGGTATCTGTAATGGATTCCAAGTGTTGGTCAAGATGGGACTTCTCCCCAATGCGGGGGGAAGGGGAGAACAGGAAGTCTCTTTGGTCCACAACGAAAGCGGAGTATTTGAGGACAGCTGGGTACATGTCACCTTTCCTTCCGAATCGAACTGCGTCTGGACGAAGGAGCTTCCCGATATGGAGCTGCCCATTCGACACGGAGAAGGGAGGTTCATTACCGCCTCTTCGGATATCGCGGACAAGCTGCGGGAGAGAAAACTGGTTGCCGTACGATATAACGGAAGAAATCCAAACGGATCGGAGCGAGACATTGCCGGAATTACCGATACCACAGGAAGAGTATTGGGCCTCATGCCGCATCCGGAGGCGTATCTTGTTCCGGAAAATCATCCCCAGTGGCCGCGCCATCCCGAGGGACAGGAACCGACCAGCCTCATGCTTTTCCGGAACGGCATCGATTATCTGAAAAACAGCTGAGGATAAATCTCCCTCAAAAGCGGACAATGGCGCAGTTATCGGACCAAAAAAAATTTGATAAATGAGTGGTTATTACCTATCTTATAGTATAGACTGATTCACTACCGAAAGAAAGGAGTGTGCGGTGTGGAGAATGTCGGGAAAAGCACAGAAGAAAAAATCGGAGAAGGTCTTATCCGGATGAAGGCGATGAACCGGCATGAAGTAGACGATGTTCTGCAAATACAGCGTCAAGGCGATAAACGGCTGTTTGGTGAAATCGCTCTGGATAAGGGTTATATTCATGTGAGGTCTCTCATTGAATACCTCAAATCGATTGAGTAATTCCGGTATACACTTTATGAAGAAAGGACGTTTATGCTTGTAGAAGCCGAAATATGGACAGTTGCCAGGACCGAGCAGGGTAACGCGGTATTAGTACGACCGTTGGGTACTGAAGTCGCGGTCCCCATCTTTATCGGGCAGCTTGAAGCACAATCCATTCTCATAGGAATGGGAAATGTACCGATGCCGCGGCCGCTTACTCACGATCTTCTTCTTTCCATTTTAGAAAGACTCAATTTAAAAATAAATCGAATAGAAATTACCGAATTAAAAGAAGGTACTTTTTACGCGCAGCTCATTGTAAAGGAAAAAGGGAAAGACATCATTATCGATTCCCGCCCTTCCGACAGCATCGCTTTGGCAGTGCGGGAAAAATGTCCCATCTTCATCGATGAATCGGTTATTGATGAGGCGAGTGTTCCGGTAAGTGTGATTACGGAAGGGAAAACAGAAGAAAGCTTCGAAGAAAAAAGCAAAGCACGGAAGGAAGAGAAAACGGAATCCGAACAATTGAATCAAGAGCTGCAGAAGGCGATTGAAGAAGAGAACTATGAAGAGGCCGCCCGTCTGAGAGATAAATTAAACGATTTGAAAGAAAACCGTGATAGCTGAGGCAATTACAGGCGCCGCCGTCCCCCTTTCCGCCTTGTATACAGACAAAAGCGCCGGTATCGGTGAATACTCCGACCTTACAGCATTCGGATCCTGGTGCAAGAAAGCCGGTATCGATCTTATTCAAATTTTGCCGGTAAACGACACCGGGACCAACCCCTCCCCCTACTCCGCCATCAGCGGTTACGCGCTCCATCCGATCTTTCTTCGTCTGGATGAAATACCCGGATCCCGGCAATTCGCGCAAGAGATCGAAACATTGCGAGATCGGTATCGGAGCGAGGACCGAGTCAAGTTTCAAGATATTCTTTCCGGCAAGCTTGCTCTTTTGAGACAAATATTCGATCAGGACCCGGAAGCGATCATAAATGGAGAGGATATCCGGAAATGGGCACGGGAAAATCCATGGATAGAGACCTATGCAGTGTTCCGGAGTCTGAAAACGTACTACGATGAACAATCGTGGAACAGCTGGCCGACGATGCGGGACCCGAGGCGGGAAGATATCGAAGCGTATCACAAGGACAATCCAAAAGAAATCGGCTACTATATCTGGCTGCAGTACCATTGCGAGAGGCAGCTGCGAAGGGCAGCGCGCGCCTTGGAGGAAATGGGGATCGCTTTGAAAGGCGATCTGCCCATCTTGATGCAGGAAGACAGCGCCGACGTTTGGTTTCATCGCGAAAACTTTATCATGCGCCTTCGGGCCGGAGCACCCCCGGACATGTATTCTTCGACCGGACAGAACTGGGGTTTTCCCATATACAATTGGGAAACGATCGAAGCAGATGAGTTTAACTGGTGGAAGGGGCGCCTGAAACAGGCGGCAAAATTTTATCATGCCTATCGTATCGATCATGTACTCGGCTTTTTTCGGATATGGGCCATCCCGGAGTACGAATCGGCGGGCAGTATGGGTTATTTTTTACCTTCCGTTTTTATTACCGCCGAGGACCTCAAACAAGCCGGGTTCTCCGAAGAGAGGATAACCTGGCTCTCGGAACCTCACATCCCGACCGAAGAGATAAAAGAAGCATTAGGTGATTCCGCCGATCAGGTGTTCCCCCATTTACGAAGGGTAGGTTCTGAGGAGCTCTTCCGTATTGATCCTCAAATCCGGGGAAGCAGAGCTATCGAAGCACTCGACATAAGTGATGAAGCGAAAGCGGCCTTAAACCGATGGAACCGCAATCGGGCCTTAATCAAAATAGAAACCGATACGTATGCTCCGGCCTGGCTTTTCTCCGATTCCGGAAGCTACCAATCATTATCGGAAGAAGAGAAAAACAGATTCAAGGACCTTGTCCATACAAAAGGTGAAGAATCGGAACTGCTGTGGGAAAAAACGGGACGGCACCTTCTCTCATTTATGGAAGAAGAGACCGAAATGTTGATCTGTGCCGAGGATTTGGGTGTGGTCCCACAGTGCGTTCCCAAGGTGTTAGAGGAGTTGGGCATTCTGGGTCTAAAAATCTGTTTTTGGACAAGAGACTACGATAACCCGGAGGCACCGTTTATCTCTCCGAGAAAATATCCTCATGTGAGTGTAGCGATGCTCTCGGCACACGATACGGTAACAATGCGGCAATGGTGGGAAGAACAGGCGGACGAGTCAACGAAAACTGCTTTCGCGAAAGCGTTTTTCGAGAATACTGAAAGCAAGATCGCCGATCGGACCGCCTACAGCCCCGATCTCGCTCTGCTCGTTAATAGTGCTTTTCTTCAAGCAGGCTCTCGTCTCTGCGTCTTTCAAATCCAGGAACTCTTTTCCCTTACGGACACATATAGAAGTACGGACCCCGGTTCTGAACGGATCAACGTCCCGGGAACGGTGACTCCTGAAAATTGGTCGTATAGAATACCGGTGCCACTTGAAGAGCTTGCCGAAGACGAGTATTTTATCCTTACCGTTTCCGCCATGATCGAGGAAAACCGGCATAACCCCTAAAGCGGGTATTGAGACGGTTATGCCCTCGGACGCGTCCATAATAACAGGGGCTTACATGTTTATAGAAATGATCCAAAAACCGCTGGCCGCCCTCCTTATTCTCGTACTCCTCTTTACCATGTCGCAAAAGCGATATATGAGGCGGGGGACGAGAAAACGGGAGGCATCTCTCTTTGTTGCCGCGGCCGTATTGGTTCTCTACGCGGTCACCTTTTTCATTCTCAGGTTCAACCTGCCGCAGCTCGTTTTTCCCGCCGTGATTGCCGCGGAGATTGTATTTTTCGTTCTTTTCAGAAACAGACTGCCCTATAGACGACACTGTACCGTTTGCGGCAAAAAACTGCCCATAGGACGCATCCTCTACTATGATTCAAACCAATGTCCGGAGTGTGACCCTGATGAACAAAAAGATGATCCCCAACAGCGTTGAGCAGATCGATTGGCACCGCTGGGCACCCGATGAACAGGCGGTTTTATGCTTTATTCAGAAAAACGGAGAACTGCTCCTCATTCATAAAAAAACCGGCTTAGGGGCCGGTAAGATCAATGCTCCAGGCGGAAGAATAGAGCCCGGGGAATCTCCCCTCCAGGCGGCAATTCGTGAAACAGAGGAGGAAACCGGCGTAACTCCATACGGTCTGATTCAAACAGGGGAACTTTCATTCATATTCACGAACGGTTATTCGTTAGCCGCAACCGTCTTTTTGGCCGATGGATATTCGGGTCTTCCCGAGGAAACGGAAGAAGCCGACCCCTTTTGGTGCCCGGCGGACCAAATTCCTTTCGACCGCATGTGGGAGGATGACAAGATATGGCTCCCTCTTGTATTAACCGGTTCATATATCCACGGTTTCTTTATATTCGATGATGAGATCATGCTGAGCAAGAAAATCGTCTCGCGCGCCCGCACCGAATAGGGAATACCCGGCCGGTATTCCGAAAGCAGGACAGCCTCAATTAGCTCACCTCGTTCTGTTTTGTTGTCTCGTTTTTATCCAGAGGAACAACGATTCCATTCCATTAGAAAAAACAATGGCCGTTGCCGCGATAATGACCCCAGGCAGGGGAATGAGGGCGGTGGCGGGAAAGAGAAAGAGGATAATGACGCCCGCGTTTATTCCGACTCCTTTCGTGATATTCATCGTATTGCGACGCCGCACCTGGACTCCCCGAAACCAGGTGATGTGGGACAGAAAGAACGGCATCAACGGAAGAATACGGATCGGGGTCCGCACAAAAGAGAGAAGGTCCTCAGGCAATCCCGCAATATATTTAAACCATATGGTATCGAACGAAACAAAAGGGACCAGGACGAATATTCCCAATATGACGAGCGATATCCTCCAGGTAAACCTGTTAAGCGGTTTGTAATCTTTCTCTTCTTTCAATCGCGCCACCACTACTTCCTGATATGACAGAGAAATTGAGGTGAAGAGAAAGAGAAAGCTGTGAATCACCGGCCATACCGCAAGCGATTCCACAGGGTTCTGGGCTCTCGCGATGCCCGCGGTCACCACCGGCCGTATCGCGAGAGTTATGAAAGAAGTGAGGGCCAAAGGAATATAGAAAACGAACAATCCCCGCCACGAGACGACCTCTTCATCAGGTCCCGCTTCCTTGATCTTACCCTCTTTTTTCAATTTACGCACGGAAAAGAGGGCGGCTAACGCGCCGCTTATCACTCCGGCGCTCAAAGAGAGACCACCCACACTCGCTCCTGGAAGAATGGTAGGAAAGAGCATTCCTATAGAAAGAAAGGCGGCGGTGACACTGATACGAATGACCATCGTGATCGGAATAACGTTGGTCCTGCCGTATCGTATTAAAACACCCTGCCACAGCCTTCTATAGCCTACCGCGGCTGAAAAAGGGAACATCGAGAGAAATCCGCCCCTGCTCAACCCGATGAGGTCCTCCGGTATCCCTAAGATATTTCGGGTTATGATTTGGAAAAGGGGGGTAAGACCAATAAGAAGGTGAATTCCGGTAAGCCCCACCGCCATAATATGCATGAAGGCAAGAAGCCGTTTATAGTTCTGCAGGTTATGTGATAACGCCGTTCCCGCGGTGAGCAGCTGAATAATCGGCCCTTCGATCAGGAGAGAGAGCGCGAAGGTTACCCCGAAAGCGGCAAGATTGGCCTTAGGATCGGGAAGCCGCGCGATGACGGCGTTGATGGCCGGCTGCTCGATTCCCATGATAATCCACATTACCGCCAAGGGGACCCAAAAGAGGAAGATGTTCATCTGTGTCAGAGTCTCGTCGTTCCGGCTGTTCATACAGCCTGACAGTCTTTCACTTTCCCCATGCAAGGTCAAGCTTCAGGGGCATTATCAATAAAGGAAGCTGTTGGAATTCAAATATTACTGCTTGTTGAATAGGGCCTATCGATTATACTTTATAGGATATGACTAAAAAAATCGGACCGATAACGGTCCGTTTTCACATCCTTGTGTTGTTTGCCTCTTTTCTTCTTTCCGGCTGCTACATTATGAAGCAGGGGAGTTATCTGCTCCGCTACCAAAACCAAGCTGTGGATAACGATGCGGTTTTAGAGCGGAAGGAGGTCGACCGCGAAGTTCGCGACCTTCTGCGAGAAACAAAAGAGATCAAACAATTCGCAACCGAAGAGCTGGGGCTGAAAAAAGATAATAACTACACAAAATATATCGAGATTGAACAAGATTTTCTGGTCTACGTCGTCTCCGCGTCGAAGAAGGACCACTTCGAACCGTACCTTTGGACATTTCCGTTTTTCGGCAGTTTCCCCTACAAAGGTTTTTATGAAAAGAAGGACGCCGTTCGAGAGGCCGAACAGTTAAAAGAGAAAGGCTACGATGTTATTGTGCGAAAAGTAGACGCGTTTAGCACCTTGGGTTTCTTCGTTGACCCTCTCTATACGTTTATGAAGGATTACTCGGTCTACGCTTTGGCTAATCTTATTATTCATGAGCAGACCCACACCACTATTTTTCTCAAAAATCAGGTCCAATTCAACGAAGAGGCCGCCACGTTCGCGGGCAATGAAGGGGCCTTAGCGTATCTCCGTCAAAGGAACGGTGAAGATTCAAAATCGTACCGCGAAACCCTCGACTATCTTGAAGACAGCAAAAACTTCTACAATCTGATTACAATTCTCTACCGAGAATTGGACTTTTTTTATGAACAGGCGGAGAGAGAAGGGTCCTCGGAAGAGGTTATTGCCCGAAGTAAAAACCGGATTGTTGCTGATTTTGTAACCGAGCTGCGAGAGCAGTATAATCTCTACTTCGAAACGGAAAAGTTTCGAAAGGCAATAGAGATTCCGCCGAATAATGCCTATGTACTTTCCTACGTTCGGTATACGGAGGACCTTTCGCTTTTTTACTCGCTTCTGCGTGCCTACGATAACGACCTGTTCCGCACCATCGAGGCGATAAGAAAAACGAATAAGCATAAAAAGGACCCGAAACAGTACCTTCGATCGCTGATTGAAGAAGTGCCGGCCCAGACTGTACCGGCCGGCGCGTCATGAGATAGAGCTGCCGATAAGCAGCTTCAGCCGCTCCTTTGCCGTGGATGAAATTTTTTCCCGATCCGTGATAAAGGTGCCTGCCAACGCGTGATGGGCATCATAATCGGCATCTTCGTTTATCGCTTCCACGGTTTTCACGATTGAGGCGTGCGCGTGGGTTACGTTCTCACTGAAAGTCTTGATTACCATCTCCGTGCTGACCGGCTCTTCGTGCCACACATCATAATCGGTAACATGCGCCATAATAGCGTAGCTGATCTCCGCTTCCCGGGCCAGAAATGCCTCCGGGCTGGTCGTCATTCCGATGATATCCAAGCCCCACTGCCGGAACAGCATGCTTTCCGCTTTCGTGCTGAAGCGCGGCCCTTCTATTGTGACGAACCGTCCACCCATATGGACCGGCCTCTCGCCGGAAGAAACAGCTTGATAGAGTATTTCCGAAAGTTGAGGGCAAAACGGTTCCGCCGTACCGATATGGGCAACGATGCCGTCCTCGAAAAACGAGGCTTTCCTCAATCCTTTTGTAAAATCGAAAAGTTGATCGGGGACCACGATGTTTCCCGGCGCGTAATCCTCACGCAGACTTCCGCAGGCGCTCACTCCGATGATGAAACGCACGCCTAAAGATTTGAGGGCGTAAATGTTGGCCCGATAGTTGACCTCACTCGGATTCTTTACATGCCCCACACCGTGCCGCGGTAAAAATGCCACCTTTTTCCCGGAAATCGTTCCCACGGTAAGAGGACCGGACGGCGGTCCGAACGGCGTTGAAACCGTTCTTTCCGACGTATCCTGTAATTCATCCATAGAATAGAGTCCGCTTCCTCCAATAATCCCGATTTTTATCTTGTCAGCCATATCCTACCCCGTCTGCTGGAATCAAATGTGAGGCATCCGCCCCGATAGGTAGCATAGGAAGAAACAAAGAGAAGATCAAGGGAAGCTCCTTCGGTTGAGGGCCGGGCCGGTCCTTTCCGACTCGGACCAGCTTGTTAAAACGCGCTGTAGGGAAGCACCTCTTTAATCCGCAGCATGATTCGTACTTTTGAGTGGTAGGCACCCGCGTCAACGAATATCCTCGGCGGTTCACAGAGCAGCACCTCCCCGGTAATTCGTTTCGGTTTGTTGTAGACACGCTGCCGAAGGTAGGCCCGCACTGCTTCTTTCACTCCGTCTTTTACCGAACCTATTTTAGCTTCGATTCCTAACAAAGCGTTATCGGAACCCCGAGCGGAAGCGGCCGGTATGGAACTGCTCTGCCGGAGGGTGAGCCACGGTTTCTGGTAGGAAGCGATGTCATATCGAATGCGCGCTATGAGTTTCATTTCCTCCCGCCGCGTATCCATAACCGAAAGCCGTTCGTCACCCCACGGTATTTGCGCGATCGGCTCCAATGTGAAGATTTCATTCACCGCACGAGCATTGTCCGAGGGGGTGTATTCAAAAGCGAATCCGAAGATCATTCCCGAAAAGACGAATTGCGCTTCCCGGAGGATGTGTTTGACCGCAATATCCCGGGGGACCGGGAACTCCTCGTCGTCGGTTTTTACCATCGGT
>CAZJBZ010000018.1:0-21973 GCA_964543975.1 uncultured Spirochaetales bacterium | reverse complement strand
GCCGAGGAGGATTTGGGAAAAAAAGTCTCCCGCGAAGGAACACGAGAATTGAAAAAACTGACAAAACATCTCCATCTCCTCGAACTCATCGGAAAAATCTCTCCCATGCTGGGTCTTTCAGGCACCGTACTCGGTCTGACGGGTACGTTCCAAACGGTTGCAACGCTTAAACAGATGGCCGACCCTTCCGTTCTCGCAAGCGGCATTTGGGAGGCCCTTATTACAACCGTTGCCGGACTTCTCATAGCAATACCCGCCATTATTTTCCACCACCTCTACGAAAACAGGATAAAGATCGTTGCATTCGAAATGCAGGAACACACCGAATCCGTACTCTCTCTGCTGAAGGTGAACGAATGATTCGATTTGACCTCGACCAGGATATAACGGACACCGGGTGCGGCGGCCCGGACCTGACACCTCTTATCGATATGGTTTTTATCCTGCTCGTTTTTTTCCTTCTTACTTCAGTCGTATTTCTTCCCGCTATCCAGGTCGAACTACCGGAAGCGCGGACCGGGGAACCTGTCCAAGAAATAGACATCACCATCTCGGTCGATCCGAACGGCACAATTTATGTTAACAACCGAGAAGTCACACTCGAACGGCTTGGTGCTCATCTTACCCGATTGGCAGAAGAAAATAGGGTGGAGGAAGTTATCCTCCATGCCGATACCACTGTCCCGTATGGAAATGTGGTAAAAATCATCGACATCGCTCGAGAGCGGGGGTTCGAATCGATCTCTTTCATTGTTGACCCTGAATAAGTTAACAATTCAATCCCATGGCCGCCGGCATGTTGGCCCCAAAGCATAACTCCTTCAAATAATCATGCCATTCCAAAATCGTATTATCATCGATGATTCGGATGTACCTCATTCTTCCGTCCGCCGGCCAGGGAGAGTCGTCTGTTTTCGACCGGAAATCCGCAAGATCGAATTCAACACCTCCTATATACGGATCGGTCTCTGCGCCGTTTTCCGCTTCATTATTTCCACCAGGCACACCATGGTACCCTGAACAACCTGAAAACAGCCATACAAGGGTAATACCAAAGAGTAATAGTATTATTATAGGCTTTTGCCAATTTGACATTCTTATCGCCTTAATTGAAACTCAAATTCCTTGACCGTATTAATCCGGTTGCCTGTCGGCTGAAAGTTCCATCGCTTCCGGATGATTTCAAGCGCCGCATTGTCCAGCTCCTGATGTCCGCTGGATGAAAGAAGCACCGCGTCTTCCACCGAACCCTCGGCGTCTATGTATATTCGTACAACAACAACCCCCTCATGCCCCCATCTTCGGGCAATTTCAGGATAGGTTGGTTTCGGAGTAGTGGCACCTTCGGATAATAACTCAAAAGCCACCATTGCCGTCCCGCCTGGGGCTGCCGTATCATTCGTACCGGTCCCTTCGGCAGATTCGTTTCCGCCTCCCGTAAGAGGAACCAGGCTGCCTAAAAGTACCGGTTCTTCGGACTGTTCAACTTCACCGCTTTCAGTCTCCTTCCGGGGGAGAGACTCATCGCTCTTCTCCTTTTTGTCCAGTTCGGTTTGCTGTGTCTCGATTGTCGCCGGTTTTTCGTTCCTCTCTGTTTGCTCTTCCACAGTGTTCATCGTCGTCTCCGGCGCTCCGTTTTTTACCGCCTTTTCTGCAGGAGGGGCCGGCCGCGCCTCCGCCTGTTCTTCCGCTACAGAGGTTTTAGTTTGTTTCTCTTCTTTATAAACGGACGCGATTCGAATCGTAACAGGAGGCCTAACAACACGATCATCGGACACGGGTGCAATGATTGTCCCGCCGAAGTAGAAGAGAAGAAAATGGGCAAACAGAGAGACGAGTAGAAAGACAAGCAGGCTATTCCGTAAAAAGGAAAAGTGCCTGAACACCATCCGAACCTCCTATCTCTTCGACCACCGAATAGTCCTTTGAATCCAAAACAAGGATTTTATCTTCAGAAAAAAAGCTAAGATAGATATATCCCGTCATTTCGTCAAAAACGATTCCGGAAAACAAATCACCTTCCTCATCCGATCCGGCCATGATGTAGTCGGATGAATCGTTGAGGACCGTTTTCGTCTTATAATTGTAAGCCAAAAGCCCACCCACTCCGGCCAAATAGACAATCTGCCGGTCCTCATCAATCCCGTAGGCGCTTGCAACCGGTGAACCGCCTATAAAAAGAGTCTTTTTAACGGTATCGGTCGACGTATCGACAATATATATCTCACCATCATCCGATCCGGGACCGCCGTTTTTCCCAGTACAGATAATGTGGATTTCATCCATCTCGGGAAACGCAATCGCAGATTGCGGATTCTTTCCCACCGTTATCTCCGTTGTTACGGTGTCCGTTTCAGTATCGATTACGCTTACCGTCCCTTCATCGAAATCGAACCTTTGATAATCCCAAGCAGTATTACAAACATAAACTTTGCAGTCCGCGTATGCCCCGCCTTCCGGGCCGTTTCCCACCGGTATCCGCGAGAGAACGGTCTGTTCGTAGAGGTCGACAACAGCAACTTCAGCGGCAGCAAAATTCGGTACATACGCCTTGTCCGTTCCCGGTTTTATGATAATCATCCATGGATTTGATCTCGACCCAATATAGATTTCTCCCAGCGGTTCAAATCCAGTTTCATCTACCAGGGAAATAGCGTTGTCTCCGGAATTGACGATATAAAGTGTATCTCTGTGAAACACCATATGGTTCGGCCACATTCCTGTCTGAAAAACATCGGGATATATTTCCCTCGTCTCCGGATCGATAATGCTGATCGTTTCCGCCAACCCGTTTATAACATAAAGTTCGCGCGAAAGGTCGGACATTTCTCTCGAACTCGGCGGTTCTGCCGGATCGCGCATACAGGAAAAGAGAAAAAGAAAAATGAAAAGGATGGGGATTAATTTACGCAACACGTTACCTAAAACTGAAAGCCTCCCGAAATACTCAACTCTCTTCCGGGGACCGGGTATTCACGAACATCGATATAGGCCGTACCGAGCAGGTTTTTACCTGCCGCGATTATATAAAAATGATCACCCAGCTGGATTCTTAAAGTGCAATCCAACACAAAGTATGAAGGAAGATATTTTGTATTTTGGGCCGTCATATAACGATATCCGACGAATCGTCCACCTAACCATAACGAATGGCCCCGAATATGTGTCAACGTTGTTTTAAATCCCGCCTGCTCAAACGGACGCCTCGGCAGCTGCATTCCGTATGTAGCGCTTCCTTCGACCATGTCCCGAGCGAAGAGATAGGTATAATTTGCCTCCAATTCTAAATAACTCGAAAAAAAATCAAGCTGGAAAAGAAACGTTATCCTTGCCTCTAATCCGTTCAAAAGAGCTTCACCGATATTTGTCGGGCGCCATTGTCCGTTAGGACCTGGGTTCCACTGAATCAAGTTTGTAACATCATGACTGAAATGGACGATCTCCATCGATACAAAATCATAAGGACGGATAAGGAGCCCGATGTCATAGACAAAGGCGTCCTCAGGTTCCAAATTCGGATTTCCTACGGCAAAGGCGGTAGCGGGCCAGAAGAGATCGTCAAAGGAAGGAAGCCTGTAGGAAGTCCCGATATTCCCTTTTGCGATTACTCTCGCCTCGGGACCAAAAGGGACCATACAGCCTACATTCCAGCTGAAATCGTACTCCGTCTTATCTATTTCATCATCGGGAAACACCACACGATGCAGATCGAACCGTACGGCGGGGGAGAGCGTTACCCTGCCCCGTCCGCTTTCTTCAAAAGAGAAAAGATTGAGTTCACTGCGGAAAAAACCGCTATGGTTCCCCCTTGTAACGATCCCTTCCGCCTCATCGCCTCCCGATTTTATCAAACCGGTTGAAACTAGAGTATCGTAACGAAACGAATAGCCGAGGGTACTTTTAAGAAAGAGGAAATCAAAATCGTCCATTCGGGAAAGGTTCAAGTCCGTTCCGACCGCCTTATTATCGTGAACATCATCCACCGCCCCAAGATAAAACTCGGGATCGGTATAATGGCGCCATTGCCAATTGCCGTACACGTCCAGCGTAGTTGCCGCTATCGGGTTTTTCAGAAAGTTAAAACTGAGAAGCCCCACATAACGTCTGTCCCTTAATTCCGCCGATTCCGAAGGAAACTCGATCAGCCCCGGTACCCCTTTCTTGTCTTCGTGTATTTGCCCGGAGAGGGACAAACGCACCTCCTTCTCTTTGTCTATGTCCCAACCCAGCTTAAAAGAAGAATTACCCATCAGTCCCCCGGCATTTACCCGCGCACGCTCTCCTTCGGAAGCATGGCTATCTGAATAGGTGTATGATCCTTCCGAATAGGTACCGTCAACCGAGAAAAAGAAGTCGACTTCTTTTTCTCTCCCGATACCACCCATTATCTGACCGTTTACATTGTGTGTATTGAAAGAACCGAATTCATATTCCACTTTACCGTCCAGTTCCTTTCCGTAGCCGCGTTTGGTGATGATATTGACTACTCCACCGAAAGCACTCTCTCCGAAGATAGCGCTTCCGCCTCCGCGGATAATTTCTATCCGTTCAATATCGTCCGGGCTGATGGTAGAAAAATCAACACCCCCGCCCTGAGCGGAGTTCATCCGTTTACCGTTGATCAATACCAGGACCTGTTCCGGGGACGATCCTCGAATGGTTACCATACTAGGTTGAGTAATACCCCCATATCGATTTACCTGGACACCCACAACCGGCGCCAATATTTCCGCTACGTTTCTCGGTGATGACGCTTTTATTTCATCTTCCGTAATGACCGTCACCTGGGCTGATACGTTCTCAGGGTCCATGGGACGATAATCGGCAATGATGGTTATTTTGTCGGGATTTTCCTCCGCTTCTTCCCTTTCTTCCCGACCGCGAGTGTCTCGATCGGGATTCTGAGAAACCTCTTGAGTGGCCGCATCATGGTACGCGGTAAACAGAGTAAGCGCAGCTATGAAGAAAACCGTTAACTTACCGACATCGCTGGAATTCATTGAGACCTTCTCACACGAGAAACGGCATCCACCTCACATGAAAACTCACCCAGCGGCCCTGTCGTTAAACTACCGCTTACGATTTTAATCCACGAAATTTGATCAAGAATAACCGCTGAAAAATCAACGGGATCGACCGCCCACTCCAGTTTTATTGCATCGCCCCCTCCCGATCCGGGATCGATCTTGTTGTCACCGTGCGTGTCCGGTACCGTGTAAAAATAGACGGCTTCAATTCCAGGATAGTCTTCGGGGTCATCTACCTTATTGTCGCCGGCACTTCCATCCGCCCCCGATAAATCTCCTAACACGAGAGTCGGAGTTGTATCGCAATAACCCCAGCACCGCTCCCGTGGGGCACCGGAAATAGAATAAATTTCATCAGGAAGGATATAAATACCGCGAACGGTGAGAGGGCTCGATTCTCCGTCGGGCCACCAGGAACTCTTATACTCATCGGGAGGAGGCTTCGCAGGATCGGCATCGTCATAGACCACCGTCTCTGCCGAATCGGAGGCGGTTATATGGGAACCGGAGATTAAATACCACCTATCATCCGGCTTCCCGTTCTCGTTCTCATCTTTCATAACCCAAATTGTTCCCGGTTCCTGCCACGGAGATTCTGGGTCCGCTCCCTGAAAAAAAGTATTCCCAAAAACGATAAAATCGTAACCCCCGATGTTATCGGCGTGATTGACAATTGGCGGGTCAAATTTAACGGTTACCGAACCGCCCGCCATCCCCAACGTTACGATGGAAGAGTTATCGGCTGCATTTGATCCGCCGCCAACCGGAGGTCCCAAAAGTTTTTCCGTGTTCGAGGCGGGACCATACTCCGTATCGTTGATGTACTGTCCCGGAGTACATTGATATCCGGTCACTTCCATCGGGAAATAGGCAGTTTTATCGAAAGCCAAGGATGGTGCCGTCCAATTAGGCGGAAGGTAATCGGAATCACCCGGTTCAGAACTATTCTCATCTTCTTCGTCGTTCTCTCCGTTTTCATCCACTGAATAACTTTTTTCACCATTATCATCCGTTCTATCGGGAGGAGATACTTCACACGCCACTAAAAAAATAAATATATTCACAATGAGTATCATTACACTAGTACGAATGTTCTTATTTGTATGGAGTAGCCTCATGGTTGTAACTAAGATCGAGAACAGCTCCAACAGCGGGACTGTCCTCGATCCGCATTAGTGATTACTGTTTTTCAATATCGGTACTGGCAAAAGCAAAGTACCCCGCGGCGTTTGTCGCACCCGTTTTGGCTTCTGCTGCCGTATCAAAGACACCGTTAACATTATTCGGATAGGCAGAACCCACATTCTTATACCCTAAAGAAAAATCATTTTTCGAAGGGGAGGAAACCGGGGAGGAAACCGAACGACACCATCTGAACACCATAAATTTATCAACTTCACCCCATCCGGCGTTTGATACTTCAGTGAACTTAATGACCGCAAAGCCGGTTTGAGTATCGGGAATCGTTCTGTTCGCGGCGATTGTCGTATCTCCGGCATTAAAACTTCCGTTCTTATATTCTACA
The DNA here is from genome assembly GCA_964543975.1 of uncultured Spirochaetales bacterium. Taxonomy (GTDB): domain Bacteria; phylum Spirochaetota; class Spirochaetia; order SPDA01; family CAZJBZ01; genus CAZJBZ01. The sequence continues at coordinate 15,421 of CAZJBZ010000018.1, read as the reverse complement.
AGAGAGCCTTTCCATCCACCGCCCCAACCGTCATCATATTCGATCGATGAATTGGTGATAATCCACTCTTCACCCCAGCTACTTTCCCAAGTCCCTGAGCATGAAATATCTCCACTAACGGTTACAGCTAAAGCGTCGGATGCGCCGCCCGCACTAGTAACGGTTACCGTTGCGGAACCCGCGGCTTGTGGTGTTAATACAAATCCGTCACCTGCAGTTGCTGCTTCAGCCTTCACAATTGTTTCATCCGAACTTGAAACCGCAGCTGTTGTTTCTTGACCGTCGGTCCCGATAGGATTAACGGTCAATTTATACTGATAGCCGAGAAGCATTGTTACTGTTGTCGAATTAACCATCGGCACCACGCTGACCTCGACCATCTCGTCTAATCCCGAACCGGTAGAAATCTCGACATAGGTGCTACCCCTCGCAACTCCGGTAATCGTTACCGTACTATCCCCTGCTTCAGCAGTTGCTACCGTTTCATCCTTACTGACGGCCGAAATTGTATCGGCTGCACCGTTCGTATCCGTGGCGGTAATGGTGATAACAGCATTACCGCCTACATTGACATCGGTCTTTGTTCTGTCTAGTGAGAATGCCGGCGGCTGCTTTTTACACCCGGAAAACCCTGCCATTAGCGCGACAATCATAACTGCAATAGTTATGATAACCATCGTCCTTTTCATAAATTACTCCTTTGACTGTGTCTCGGGAGCTGAGAAGCAGAAACATTCCTTTTACAAAAAGTCATAGGAATTTTCCGACTCAGTCCTCGAAGTCTGAAAATATAATAGGTTTGTATACCAACGTTTCCTGACTTATGGATCTTCCTTGCCTGCCGCCTTCCCATCCGTTGTATGTCGCATAACATACGCACACTCGAACAGTGGCTTACCGCCAGGCTCGTCCCCAATTACAGTGACGGGCTCGCGGGGGAATTGCACCCCACTTCCGTTGAAATATACACAAAAATAATACACAACCGGCGAGAATTATGCAATGGTTTTTTATTTTTTAAAATACCGGCTGGAATTACAATTCTATTTCCAACCCCCACGGTGTATAAAGATTCGGCCCACCGAGATTGTCATATGGCCGTATTCCATGAGGATTTTTATTCTTCACAACCCATACTACCGGATAGTGCGGCTTGTATTCGGGAAAGGTCCCGCATCCGTCGGTAAAAAAAATGAGACACGAAGGTCCGATTGCCTCCTCGTCTATCTTCGAAAAGACAGGCCGAAAATCGGTGCCGCCGCCGCCGGTCACGGACGGGACATCCGGTTTTTCGTGCATCTCGAAGGTATGTATCTCATGCACCTCGGCGTCGCAGGCGATAACCGTCAACCTGCACGGAAGCATGACCACAATACTGTAAACTTCAGCAACAAACTCCGACAGATCATCATCCGAAATGCTGCCCGATGTATCGAGTGCAACGACGATGTTCAATGTCCGAGAGCGTATCGCGGGCAGTAAAAATCCTGTATTGAGGTGTTTTCGATTAGGCGGTAACCAGGAATAGTCGTCCCTGCTTAAACGGGTGAAGAAGAAACAGAGATAGGTTTTCCAATCTATTTTCGGTCCAAAATCTTCGGAAAATTTTCGCAACAGAGAATTGGGAACGTTCCCTTGTTTTACAAACTCTTCGATACTCGTTTTTGTTCGCAATTGCCATTCGGTTTCATCGACCGATGACAGTTCCGTATCCACAAGAGATGACAAGTCGTTCTGTTCGACATGGACATCCAGCGTTGTCGAGTTTATTCCTTTCGGCAGTCGTTCGTAAATCTGTTCCGCCGACATCCCGTTAAAATGAGAATTGTAGAGATGGTCTATCGATGTCTCAAATCCTTCTTCAGCGAGAATACCGTTTACCGCGTAGTCTATAGCGGCGTTCCATTTTCCGCGGTCCCTGTCGCCCCTTCGCCAAATATGCCCCAGGGCGCAGTGAAGTATTTCGTGTGCAATTACATAGAGACAATCGTCTCTGTCAAGCCTGCAGACAAAATCGCTATTGTAGAAAAGATGCTTACCGTCGGTTGCGGCGGTATTGCACCACTTCCCTTTCGCCTGTTTCGGTTCAAGGAAAACGGCGAGGTAGCCGAAAAACGGTTGAGAGAGAACCAAATCGATTCTGGCCCGAAGAAGGTTCCTTAATGCTTTGTCCATAATCCGGCCTTCCGCAGAAAATCCCCGCCTCCCGCGATTCGGAGCGCGGCGACTACCTCATCACCTCCGAACCGAAAAAGCTGCCCGATAAGCAGTCCGAGGTTTCTCTCATATTCTTTCCCGCACCGTTTGAACAGGTAGCGATTAATGTTGAATCCTTTTATAGGATATTTCCATTCCGATCGAAGTGCCATACAGTATTTGATTATTTCGTGTACATGAGCAAGAAGCCACGTTTTCACAGACGTGCCGTTATATCCATCCAAGAATACGCGCGGGAGAAGGGCCATCACCTCATTCTGTTTCGCCTTACATTCCTCCCAAAGCGGAACATAGATGCAACCTAAATCGCAATTGGCAGTATAAGGAAGAACAAAGCGGTAGAGAGCATAGACACACCTCCGACCTTTCACGGACGATGACATCACAATCGGATTCCCGCTGCCGTCGAGAACGATATCGGGTCGCATATACTTTCCCGCCGGAATAAAGCAGGAAGGAAACGGACCTTCCAAAACCAATGAAACATCAGGGATATTGTCCCGTTCATCAACTATATCGTATCTGCCGTAAATACCCAGGAGCAGGGAGTTTCTCAATGCATCGTGATTTTGGATTTGTACATCCGGGTAAATAACGGGACCTCCTAATTACAGAATTATCTCTTTATACTGTTGTACCCACAGGGGCCAGACGGGAGAAGAGAAAAGATCGATGTTATTGTTTCGCTGAATATCCTTAACCAGAAGGACCGCGAACTCTTCCGGCAGATGCAGAGAATATTCAAGGACCCGATCCAAATTCTCAGCCGCTCTATTAACGAGCGAACCGACGACGGCGTACAGAATACTGGGATTTTCAGGAACAGTGTTCTCACCCTGCAGGATATCGTCGATGGAAGGCAGATGTTTTGCCATCTCCAGAAACGACCATAATTCGGCGGCAGCACCTTCTCCGATCACACCGACGATCGCCAATCGCAGCAAGTCACCGTGTAAATCGGAAGAGAGCAGGGAAGATGCGTATTCCCACGTCCTGGGGGTTGCAAACGCCTGCGAAGCGGAAGTCGGTTCAAAAACGAAGAGGAGTCCTGGTCTAAAATTAAGGAAACTAATGATTTGAGAATGTATATCATTTTTCATAGCCCACAGCTTCCAATCTTCAAGGTTCGGTTCAATTTCAATATGAAGGAACCGGTTGCTTAAAGGCTTCGGCATGCGAAACGTTACCGCCCTGTCGGTCTCTCTGTTGCCCGCGGCAACGATTTTCCACCCCGTAGGCAGTGAGTATTCCCCCACTTTACGGTCTAAGATAAGCTGGTATGCACTCGCCTGGATAGTCGGCGGGGCAGCATTTAATTCGTCGAAAAAAAGAACACCGGCCCCGCTTCTCGGAAGAAACACCGGCGGTGCCCATTCGGCACTACCGTCTTTAAGAAACGGTATCCCCCGGAGGTCCGTCGGATCGAGCAGCGTAAGCCGAAGATCGATAAACTCCAAACCGTGCTCTTCGGCCAACTGCTTTACAATTGCCGATTTTCCTATTCCGGGCGGTCCCCACAGAAACACGGGGAGGTCGGTCCCCTCCAGAATGGATTTCGCGTGACTTATCCGCATACAAACCTCCGAGAAGCCGGGCAGACAGCCGCTCCTAAAGCTCCCATAAACTCTCCCAGTACGGGAGAGAGATATTGCACCTTCGCCTTGACGGCGATCATCTTCTCCAGCTCGGACGAATCGGAATTGGAATCTATCAGCATCAATGCTTGGGTACGGTGCGATTCAATACCGGGTACGACCTCTTCCGCAACACAGGAAAATAGGTGTTGTCTGAATTCTTCAAATGAGAAACCTGTCTTCTCGAACCAGAAGGGAACGAACCGGCCGCCGGACGTTGATTTCCGAATAGTCAAAAGATCGAACAAGGTCACACCAACGGCTTCGATAACGCCTTGGGAACAAAGATTTTCGAGGTCCTCTTTTACTGCCTGCGGTGGGTTCCCGGTTTTTTCCGCAACTGTTTCTACAAAAACCGGCGAACTACCCAGAGAATCAACAATCGCTCTTTCCTGCCGTGTAAGGGGTTCATGGGAACGATTGCCCCTACAATACATGCCGTTTTCCAAGAAAGATTGGATAAGGCCGTCCGTAAGGGATGTATAAACGTTTTCCCATTGCATTGGGTCTCTCTCATAAGCGAGTGTGATCGGAGTCGCGTATCGGTCCCCGACTCGGATTTTGTCCCTTTTTATCGATTTCAGCGATATTCGGGTGAAATATCCGACAGGTACGGTCCACGATGGAATTCCGTCAATGCAGGTTTCAATGGTATTGAATAGATTAATATTATTTTGCAATTGTTCGGTAGCACCCGAGGTGACGGTACAGGTTGTACAGTATTTTGCCACATCGATCGAAAGGACATCGAAACCGGACATTGTGAGACCGAAAGCAGTTTTCTTCGCGGCCGAAGAAGAGAGTGAAAGTGAAAGGGGGAGGGTCTCACACGTTCGGTTGGAGATGAGACCGCGGCCATTGTGGACGGTATACATGGAGAGGCCCGGTTGACGGCTGTTCAGAACGGTAGAGAGAGTCGAGATGAAGGCGTTTACCGCAGGTGAGGCCACAGCGGATAATACGGCTGTATTGACGCGCCGCAGCGCGTGGTACCGATCGCTTAAATCGGTGCCACGCCACACTGGTAATGAGCACATCTCTTGTATTAACAGACCTGCGGTTTCTTCATGCTCCCGGTTCGAAACACCCGCGTAACTGGAAACTGCAAAAGCATCGACAAATTGAACAACTTCCGTTATTACACTTTTCAAAGAATCGATACCGAGCGATTCAATGGGAACACCCGAGGCGTAATGGCCGCCACAGATGTTTCTGATATAGGCGACCGGAAGGGAATCGGAAACAAAACTTGTATTGTACGTTTGATTGTAACCGATCAAAATAAGACCGACCCTCGGCTTCATAGGATCGAAGAAACTATCCGGTATCCGATTGGTCGAAACGATACACGCCTCCGGTTTGAATACCGTCATATCGATTTCACTGATCACTTTTTCTATTTCGGAAGCGATTGCACTATTGTCCGACCCGAAGGATATCCTCCATGTTGCCGCATCGAGGAGCACCATTTGTTCAATGTCCACGAGAACAGCATGAACGGAGAATACCTTTATCTCTATTCCGAGAACAATCTTCATCGCTTCAAACGGCAACGACGGCCGTTACTTCGAACCTTCTTTTACTTTTTGATAAAGAAAGAGTATCGTTTGTGATTGGAAAAATCTTGCATTAAGAAGATATCTTTTGTACTTTCTTTATGTGCTCTAAGTATATTTTCCTGAACTCGGCATTTTCTCCCAGTCCGTGCATGAAGGTGCTTACCAAGAAACCGTGGTCCGATAAAACGTTCACCCACGAATCTTCTCCGTCGCCGGCTGTATCGTTTTGAGCATGATCGCCGGCTACCAACATCATCGGCATCAAGAGAAGTTCTCTGATTCCCGAAGCTTTCAGCCGGGGGAGGACATCTTCCAACTCGGGATATCCTTCCACATTCGCTATAAAGACATTGGGTATTATATCCAAAAGCATCAGTTGGAGCATCGAATAGGATGCGTTCGCCGGATGGCCGGTCCCGTGCCCCATCAGAACAACCGCCTTTCCACCCTTCATGGGGGGCAGCTGATGCCGAAGTGCTTCAATAAAATAATCGTAATCTTCCCGGTCCGTCAAAACGGGGCCCCCCACAGCGAGCTTATTAAACTGATCCCAAAAGCGGCGAACCGGTTTCAGAATCTTTTCGTGGTATTCTTCTCCCGGTATCATGTGGAGGGGCTGAATAACGACCTCTTCCGTTCCTTCCTGTTTCAGCTTGTTTAACGATTCTTCCAAATTATCGATATGAATGCCGTCTCTTTTCTCGATTTTTTTCCGTATCATATTGGAAGTAAAAACCCGAAAAACCGTATATTCGGGGAATGCTCGCGCAATGTCATTCTCACACGCTTCGATCGTTTTTTTGAGAACATCCGGAAAACTGGTCCCGAAACTCGCGGCAACAATTGCCTTATCGTGTTTACATTCTACACTCATTCTTCCTCCTCGGATACAGCAATTCCAAATGTAAGCTGTGGGGATTCGAAATGTGAACGATGGTATTGATAATAGACCATAAATTTGATGACTATCCTTTCAATGGACCTATCTGTAGGGAAAACCGTCATCAAATTTACGGTCTTCATAACCCTTTACAGCAAATTAAGTTCACATTTTGCATCCCTGCCTGCTGTAGGCGGTGCAGATATAATCGATATGCTCCATCCACCGGTTTTTTTCAGCCGATTCCTTTGTCTTTTTATGCCGCATGCTGAGGACCCGGTAAAAAGGCCGTATGACGCCGTTCCGGAATAGTATCGCGTCACCACTTTGAATGATGTACAGATTATCGGTCAGCCGCTGGGTCGTACCGGGATAGAAAAACGCCTACCCTAAAAACGACGGTTTCGGAATGAAAGCGTTCACCCACTTCGCGTATTCGGAGTCTTCCTCGCAGAAATAGGTTGTTGCCATGACGAACATGGCCTACGGACACCAGATACTTTCTCGGTGGATTCAAGAAATCGTCTTTTCATAGCTCCAGAGCAGCCCTTTTTTTCATGTAGTTGAAAAGATCTTTCTTTCTCTTATATCGGTTGAACCGCACATTTTAAAACTATATCACACACGGGAAAACTAAATCGGGAAATAGTGGTATGTTCCGTCGGCGCGTAGAGCGAGAAAGCTTCATAAAATCCGTAATGAGTATCAAAACCCCTGTTGTGGGGCAGATACTCTCCGGAATAACCGAGGTGCCATTTTCCGATTGCCGCTGTTGCATAGCCGCCCGCCTGGAGCAATTCTCCCAATGTGATTTCCGAACGGGGGACCCCCTGCCGGGCATGGTCCTCTTTCGAGGGAAACGATGTACTGCCGTTTAAAACCCAGTCGCCCATATCGACGACGTGTTTCGCAATGAAGTATTCGAGTCTGTTCCGAGGATATCTGCTCTGGGACTGGAACTCGTACCCGAACCGCTGCTGATAGCGTCCGGTTAAGAGCCCGGCCCTTGAGGGACTGCGGATCGGTGAGGTGCAGTAGGCATTTTCGAATATAACACCTGACCGGCCAATCGAATCGATATTCGGGGTGTCAAGATCGGTATTTCCGTGAAGAGAGATATCGGGCTTTCCTAAATCGTCGGCTACAATGAGGACGATGTTGGGCCTGTCCGACCGGCCCCTCGATTCGCTCTGCTGCCTGCGCAAAAAGCGCTCTTTTCCTGTGAGAAGCTCCCGGTCCGTAACGATGAGGTCCTCCCCTCTTCTCAGGGGCAGGAAAAGGTACAGAAAAAGAGGAATTGAAAGAACAATAACACTCAGCAGCACAAGACGGCGTCTTTTAACCACTGTACTATTAAAATCAGACAGCGAGGGGTTGTCAATGGAGATTATCGGTACCCAAAAACCCGGCGGTAAAAGCAGTTTCAGGTTTTTTATAAGCCGTCCGGAGGAAGGCATCGGTTAGCGGGTGGATGCCCGACGCACGCTTCGGTCAAAATTTCAAATTTAGTCATTATCCGTCGCGCAGCTTGCGGTAAGATTTGACAAACACCCTCTTTTCTCCTATATTTCTCTTAACAAAAAATGGCCGAAAAAAGCGACGATACTAATACAGTCGACAGATACAAGACCATCTTCGCCGTTACCAGTGCCGGGATAGGGATTACCGACGAGGCGGGCAGGCTCGTTGAGTGCAACGACGCTTTTACGGAAATGCTGGGGTATAACCGGGACGAATTGTACGGCAGGACGATTCAGGAGTTCAACCATCCGGACGACGTCCTTCGGGAAGAAGAGACCGTCCTGAGCCTTACGGAACAGAACCCCCGGACCCGCTTAGAGAAGCGTTTTATTAAAAAAGACGGCGGCGTCCTCTGGGCGGACCTGACGGTTTCCGCCGTTTTTCAGGAAAACCAGCCCCCCTATTACGTGGGTATTCTTACCGATATTACCGAACGTATAAGCAACAAGAGAACCGTCGAACAGCTGAACAAGCATCTGGAAGCTGCTCTTCGCGGCGGCAACATGGCCTGGTGGGAGCTGGAACTCCCCTCGGGAACAGTGGTTTTTAACGAACGCAAGGCGACGATCTTAGGATACAGGCCGGAGAAGTTCACCCATTATTCTGACTTTATGGACTTAGTGCATCCCGATGATTACGACGCTACCATGGAAGCGTTTCGACGGCATCTCGACAGTTCGGCAGAGACATACACGTGTGAGTATCGCATTCGGAATGCCGCCGGCGAATATGTATGGTTTCAGGACTTGGGAAAAATTACAAGCCGGAACAACGATATCATTACGTTAACCGGCATCGTTACTGAAATAACCGAGGCAAAACGTACCCGGGAAGCTATGGAGCGTTTCCGGGCCGCCGTGGACAACAGTTCGGACCAAATATTCCTTATTGACCGGACCGCCATGAAATTCATCGATGTAAACAATACCGCCTGCTCCGCCCTGGAATACACACGGGAAGAGCTGCTCTCTTTAGGGCCGCAGGACATCAAACCGGAGTATACTCTTCAAACCCTGGCAGACGAACTGGATACTTTTTTACAGGACACCTCCGGAACGGGTAGTATCGAGACGATACACCAAAGTAAAACGGGAAAAATAATACCCGTTGAGGTCCGCCTGCGGACCTTTGAAACGCCCGGTACTACCTATATCATCGCAGTTGCCCGGGACATGACTGAGCAGCGGCGGATTAGAAGTGAACTGGAAGCGGCGAACCGGCGGTTTCTCACGATCCTTCAGTATATGAATGTAGGAATTGTTGTTATTGCCAGGCACAGCAGGGAGATACTCTATGTAAATCCCTACATACAGTCTTTCTATCAGGAACCCCTGGAACATAAACTCTGTTCCCAGGTCCTCGGCTACAAGGAGAACATCTGTCCCCAGTGCCCGGTACTTTTTCCCTCCGAAAAGTCGGAAAAAACGGAGGAGCAATTCATCATTTCCGAATATTATCTGCCGGAGATAGAAAAATACTTCCTCGGGCAAATAAGCCCTATCCGGTGGATGGATAAACAGGAAGCGGCACTGCTGATCCTTACCGATATAACTCCCATGAAGGAGGTAGAGCAGCTGAAAGACGACATTGGGCGGATAACCCGGCATGACCTGAAAAATCCGTTAACCGGCATTCTCGGAGGGGTCGAGCTGCTGTTAACCGATAGCGATACCGGTCTTACGGATGAGCAGAAACAGTATATCGAAATAATCGAGGATTCCGGAAAGCGGATGCTCGCAATGATCGATGAATCCATGGGGCTGTACAAGATGGAGAAGGGGCTGTACAAGGTACAGCACGAAGAGATCAATCTGAAAGAGCTTATGGAGAACATTGTAGAAGAACAACAGGCGGTTATCCACGAACAGGGAATACACGTGACCTTCGAAAGGACACCCTTTTCCGAAAGCCCCTTTATCGTGCGGGGCGAGCAGCTTCTCTGTTATTCACTGTTTTCAAATATTATCAGAAACGCCCTGGAGGCTTCGAAAAAGAACGACCCTGTCAGGATTTCCCTTGGGGAAGCCAAAGACGGCTTGGTATCTGTGTCCGTCTGGAACCGGGAGGCGGTCCCGAAGGAAATACGACAGAATTTCGGCCGGAAATACAGTACCTATGGAAAGACCAGGGGGACCGGGCTGGGAGTGTACAGCGCCCGGCTTATGACGGAAACCCAGGGGGGAACGTTTTCCTGGGTTTCTTCGAAAGAGGCCGGCACCACCATACGGATCAGCCTGCCAGCCGCAGGGTAGTTTTTTATTTTCCTTGACACTGGAGAAGAAGTTTGGACTGTAAGTTTAAAAGGAAATCTTCCAATTCCCTCTTTTGATTTATTTTTCAACACTAATAGTGATATGAGCTTATTACTGATGATTAAGAAATAATCGTTTTATACCGGTCCTTCAGCATCTACTCAATGTCAAACCCTGAGTGAATTCTCTTTCTCCTCTCTTATGTCTGATGCCAATCGTGCAATATGTTCTCTTGTGATGCGCAACGGAGATTTAAATAAAACCGTATCCTGCAACCTGTAAAGGAGCCCGAAGTCTAAATCTTTTTCCATTCCAGACCTTTTACTCTGACATATTAATCAAGCAGGAAATACTTCGCTAATTGGACCTTTCTCTCAGCATGCCGGTTAAACCTGTTCAAGGCAAAGGAATCGAGAGTTGAATACCGGGTACTCCGTCTTTGCCTGCATCAGCCGATCGTATTAAAATCCGTCTCAGGGCTAATAAGAGGTAAGAACTCTCGACAAGGAATGCATACTATATCATCAATGAGAAGTTTTCGGTCCCCTCGGTAAAGGAGAAAGCCCCTTGCCATCGGATAGTCGGAGAGGAACGTCTTTACATGACGTAAATCACTTTTTCGAACGACGGCGCTGTTCTTTACTTCAAACGCAAATATCCCTTGTTCCCCATAGAGAACAAAATCAACCTCACTTCCGCCCCTCGTCCGCCAGAAAAAAAGCTGTTCTTTGCCTTCACGCATGTCGACCAATGCCTTCAGGTGCTGGGCAACAAGCCCCTCTAAAACCAAACCGTCTCTTTCAGTCGGTTTATCAAACGGTCCTTTCGGTCTGATTGCACGAAAAACCCCCGCGTCAAAATAAAAGAATTTGGGATGGGTCGTCATCTCACGTTTTGCCCTTTTAGAAAAAACGGGAAGAGTAAACCCGATAAGCAAATCTTCGAGGACGGAAATATAGTTGGCAACTACTTTCCGCTCAATGCCTGATTCATCGGCAATATTCGCCATGTTAAGAACATTCCCATGGGAAAAACTCATTGCTTCTATAAACCGGGAAAAATTCCCGATATTTCTTACTATACCTTCGGACTTAACCTCTTCCTTAATATACAAGGCAATATAGGTACGCAGAATGCTGTTTTTCTCCTTTGATCCATAGAGAAGAGGCAGCATGCCATACTGCAGAGCATCCCTAATGTCGAATTGAGTGCCCAGCTCGCCTGCGATAAACGGATGCATCGTTTTCAGCAATGCCCGACCTGCCAGTAAATCGACACCGGTCCGCTTCAATTTCCTTGCACTCGATCCGGTTAAAACAAACTGTCGAGATTTATCTCTTTCTATCAGGCTATGTACCATCGGTAGAATCTCCGGTACCCTCTGCACCTCATCGATTATCACTGTTTTTTTCCCAAGTTCCGCAGTAACAGTCTGACGCAACCGTTCAGGTCCGGCTGAATAAAACCGCACCTGCTCCGGATCATTAAAATCTATCCAAAGTGCATTTTCATCAAAATGGTGAAGCAGCCATGTCGTTTTACCAGTCCCCCTTGGGCCGAAAAGAAAAAAATTTTCGTTCTCCGGCGGTGAGAAAAACCGTTCTACAAGCATTTTGGACATCCTGATTCCTTTTTTGGACTCATTAAGGAATTATAATGTACATTATTTGACTGTATCGGTCAAGAGAATGCGCCCGTCTACAACTCAGTCTCGGATAGCCGCGGTGTGTAAAAATTTTCTCGGTATAATCTTCATCCGACCGTTGTCGTTGTGTATTCTTGTCACGCACAATCGACAACCACCACCAAAGGTGGTGGCTTTTGCTTTAGTCAATTTGATGACGATTTCTCCTGGAGAGAGGCCTTTGATGAAGGAAAATCATCAAATTGACGATCTATTATCAATAGAGGCACTTGCAAAAATAACGATTTTAGCTGTATTGAAAGAAGTTCACAACATTCGTTCACATCGAGAATTCCCACAGCTTACTTTTAGAATTGCCGCACCCAATGAGATAGATATTGAAAATAACTCTCATTTTCAATATCTTACAGTAAGAGAACGCCATGAAAAACAATCACAACAGAACCCCTGTAATCGAACAATTTATTATCAAGCACAAACCCACCTATATACAAATAGGCAATGAAGAGGAAGTGTTCCGGGCCGCCTTTTCAAGCAAACTCCCCGTCATCCTGAAAGGTCCGACAGGGTGCGGGAAAACCCGTTTTGTCGAGTATATGTCCCATCAGCTGGGCGTCCCCCTGATCACCGTCTCCTGTCACGAAGACCTTACCGCAGCGGACCTTGTAGGACGGTACGCGTTCAAGGACAATGAGACGGTGTGGCAGGACGGACCGCTCGCTTTGGCCGCCCGCTACGGATGCATCTGCTACCTCGACGAGATTGTTGAAGCACGGAAAGACACCACCGTCGTAATCCATTCGCTTACCGACCATAGGAGAAATCTCTATATCGACAAAACCGGTGAGTTCATCGAAGCCCATCCCCGTTTCATGATGGTGCTCAGTTACAACCCCGGCTATCAGAGCATCGTTAAGGACCTGAAACACTCCACCAAACAGCGCTTCATCAGCCTGATTTTCGATCATCCTGACCAGGAAAAAGAGGCCGAAATCATTGAAGAAGAGGCCGGCGTTTCCTCGGAATTGAGCGGGAAACTGGCGGAAATGGGGTCAAAAATCCGGGAACTCAAGGGCTTCGGGTTGGAAGAAGGGGTTTCCACACGACTTCTCGTCTACGCGGGACGGCTTGTTCAAGAAGGTCTCGGTCCGGAAGAGGCGTGCACGGTTGCCGTGAGTCAGACCCTGGTCGACGAACCTGAGGTCATGGAATCGATCGACAAAATTATCGGCCTTTACTTTGGGAATTTACTCGCTGCCCGGCAATCCGAGGCTGCCGGCCGAGCCAAGGCCCCCATTCAACCGGAGACCACCGAAAACGCGCATGAGCGTTGAAAAAACTCTCCACCATTACGGATTTTCTCTCAGAAGCGTTACCTGGGGTTATCGGGACATCTTTAAAACCGTCTTCGAAAAGCTTTTCGCGGAAGAATACTTAGGTCCGACAAACCGCGAGGTTACCGGTTCCTTTTTTTCATTCATGCAGTGCGCGGACGAGCAGTTCTTCGATCATGTCCTGAAGGAGTTTCTCGAAGCGTTAGCAGGCGAACAAAAATGGATTTTAAGCATCCCTTCCCTTTTCGAAGGAATTGTGGAACTGGGTCACGAGTTTGCTCGGGAAAAATTGTACTACGGGATCGACTACTTTAAGATTCTTAAAAACGGAGGCTTCGGAAAAAATCCCGCGGAGATTTCGCACTGCATCACAATATGCAAACGGCTCTTTGCGATTGACCCCGCCCTTGCCCGCGCCTTTATCAACGGTTATTCGAAACTACTCCCGCGTCTGGAAAAGGCCGAAATAGACCGATACGTCGACTACGGCCTCACGATCTATGGTCGGAACAAAAACGGTTCGTTGCGATTCCTTCAGGGAGAGCTTCAAACCTCCGAAACCTACATTCGGGAAATAACAAAAGAGATACGACTTCACGATATCGACAATTCCCTCGTTCGTCATTCAAAGGCGTTATCGGGAATCGAGATCCAATACGATGATCTCTCAAAACTGGACAGTGATGAGGTGATAGGGCGGGGGACCCGCTTCGTGCAGCTTTACAAATGGGTCTACCTCCCCCATCTTATCCGCTATTATAGGTGCAAAGAGCTGAACCGAAGTGTCTACGATCTTATGGCGACATTAGCGGGCGGCATGCTTTCATTCAAGAGCTTTCCTTCGGTGCACGGTCACCCGGACTACGAAAGCTGTTCACGGATGTGCGGCTATTCGGTCGTGCGGGAAAACCTTTTTATGATTTGCGAGTACATGCGTGTTTTGAATATGATTCAAGTCCATTGGCCGGGAGCGATAGAGCTCCTTTCATTCCTAATAGGCGAAGAACGGAATATGTCGGCCCCAAGCACACCCCCGGACATCCTCTTTTTCGATTGTTGGGACACTATTTCGCGTCCCGTCACGGAAACGGTTCGGCGCATCATTGCCATATCGGAACAATCGGTGAACTGTTTTCGCACCCTGCGGCTTCTTGACGACAAGCCTCTGTCCGACACTGCCTTACAAGAATACCCCGGACTTGACCGGGTACAGCTGAGGAGTTTCTCCTTCCTACCCGATTTTCGCTTTCCAGCCAAGGTGACCACGGCTCCTCCCAGCGACCTTATTGAGCAGCTGAAAAAAGAAGCATCCGGCTCGAAAGAAGAACAGTCTCTTCATTCCCCTCCTCCCGAAGGGGAGAGCGTGGGACAGACCGGAACCATATCACCGGCTGGGGAAAAAGAAGCGGAGAGAACACATGGACCGCCGTGCTATCTCTACGATGAGTGGAGTGTTCATGAAAACTGCTATTACTCAGACCATTGTCATCTGTACGAAATAAGCGGAGCATCCGGGCTGAGGGCCGGAGGTAATGCAGAAGATTTCGATGAGGCACGCGAAGACGAGGTGCGAAACGTACGACGGCTCTTCGAACTGATCAAACCGGAATTACCGAGAAAGGAAAAACTGTTGTCCGACGGAGACTCGATCAATCCGGACAGATTGGTGCAGTACATCATCAACAAGAACGTCGAAGCTTCTCCGAAGATCAACTTTTACGAACGGACCTTTTTGAATAAACGGGATTTGGCCGCAGTACTTCTTCTCGACATAAGCGGGTCTACCGGGGAAGAGAGCGCCGGAGAGACTATCATCAATACGATCAAAAAATCTGCGGTCCTGTTAGGTGAAGGACTGCACGCATTGGATGATCGTGTTGCAATATGCGGTTTCAGCGGAAGCGGTCGTGAGGATTGTAAATATTTCATCTATAAAGATTTTAACGAGAAATGGAACCAAGACATCGTAAGAAGTATCCATTCGGCCCGGCCGTTGAGCTCCACCCGCATCGGACCGGCCCTGCGGCACTCCGGTTATAAACTCTCATCGATCGAAGCGAAAAAAAAGCTTGTCCTGTTGATAACCGACGGGCGCCCCATGGACAAGGAGTATGACGCCTCCACCCATTACGCCCAGTACGATGTCAGACGAGCGTGTGAAGAAAACAGACGATTAGACATCCACACCTTCTGTATATCGACAAACGAAAACAGCAGGGAGGACATGGAAATCATGTTCCCCCACAAGCGGTTCGTCATCTTAGAAGGGTTTCACGATCTGCCCGCTATTTTACCCAAGCTCTACGTGCGGCTGACGGTTTAAAAGAAGGCGCTGATCCTGACGGCGATATTTGCGATAGTCTGAAGGCCCACATCATC
>CAZJBZ010000017.1:17473-22693 GCA_964543975.1 uncultured Spirochaetales bacterium | reverse complement strand
ACACCTTGATCGACTTCGCGGCTTTAGGGGACAAAGAGGTCCTTACCGATATTACCATTATGAACATCAACTTGCTCAATCCGACAATATTGATAGGACTTTTCATCGGGTGTGTTCTGCCTTTTGTTTTTTCCGCCATGTCGATGAAAGCGGTCGGTAGAGCAGCGGGAGATATGATCGAAGAGGTCCGTAGACAGTTTCGAGAGAAAAAAGGCATTCTTGAAGGAACTGAAAAACCTGATTACGCCCGTTGTGTCGCCATTTCAACAAAAGGGGCACAACGCGAAATGGTTTTTCCCTCTCTTGTTGCGATTATCGCTCCGATAATCGTGGGAATCGTCTTCGGCCCGTTTACCGTCATCGCCCTTCTCGCCGGCACACTGGTTACCGGATTTATTCTGGCCATCATGATGGCCAACGCGGGCGGCGCATGGGACAATGCAAAGAAGTATATTGAAAGCGGCTATCTAGGAGGCAAAGGCTCCGAAGAACATAAAGCGGCAGTGGTCGGGGATACCGTTGGAGACCCTTTTAAGGACACCTCCGGACCTTCTATCAATATCTTGATAAAATTAATGATGATGGTTTCGATCGTATTCGTCCCGGTGTATACAGCATTGAACAATCTCGTAGTCCAGCTCATTATAAAGTAACGTAGCATAACATAAGGTTCGAGTTTTTTAAGGCAGTCGGCAGAGGATATTTTTCTGCTCGACTGCCTTTTTTTAACCTTCCCTTTCAAAGGGCCCTCTTAATAAAACTCTTCAAACGTAAAAATGAACTCACCATTGCCCGCTCTTTTTAAATCAAATCCATAATAGAAACGGATGACCGTTCCCGGGGCAAGATTCGGATAGACGACCAATCCCAAACCCGCGGTGTATTCACTTTTCTCTACTGTGATCTCGGTGTCGGCAGGTTTTACTATTCCCAGATCAAAAAAACCGTTTACATGGATATCCAAGACCTTTTTGATTGATATAATTCTTAATCCTATATCAATATTCCAATAGGCACCAAAATCTCCCCAGATGGAATTGTCGATTATTCCCCGTAGCTCTTCCCCCGCTCCGGTGCGTTCTACTCCGATCCAATAAAAACCGGTCATCCTGGTGCTCATACCGAACGGATCAAGATGAATGTGAGCTATAAACTCCGGAGAAAAGCGATTGGTAACCATGTGGGTGTTCGGGGCATAACCGATCGAATGCTGTACTTTGCCGGAGAGGCCTCTTCTGAAATTTCTTTGCCAATTGATTGTGTCAAATCCTGCATAGTGCTCATAGAGCAGTGTGATCCCTTCGGGTTCGAAAGATTGGTCCGGTGTACCCTCATGGATGTGATAATCGAATCGGGTTTCGATGGAAGGGAAAAAAGAATAGTGAAAGGGAGTAATCAAGGGAATCTCCGCCCCAATTCCAAACCATATGGTTTTTGTATCGAAATGGAGGGAGGTCTCATTATTTTTCAGTTTAAGCTGCTCAAGATATTCGTATCCTCCGATAATCCGCCACGGAACATGAAAAACTCTTATTTTTTCGGCAGTTAGATCGATGGCCAGGGTTTCACGATTATAGAGGGTCCGTAACTTAATGCTGCTCATGGTCCCGAAAAAATTGGTATCGAAAACGACACCTAAAAAGGTGTGACCGACGCTCGAATTATAGGTATAGATAGGAATGGGATAGAAAGTCCAACCGTCTTGGATAATAACGGTTAAGGTAACTGCTATTTCTTCATCCTCTTGTTCCGCTGCTGAATCATACAGAGTGTAGTGAATAGCGGATGAACGAAAAACGCGAGCATTTTCGAGCATTTGCTCTTTTTCGGCCAAAAAAAGAAGGAAATTCTCTTTGGAGGGGAACCTCATTTCTTCTTCTATCTGAAGATAATTCCGAACAATGCCTGCTTTTGTAGATCCGGATATTTCAAATTGAATTTCTTCGATCACAAACGATTGACCGTTTAGTTCACGGGCATTCGTCCACAACAGCAATGCCGGTAACGCTGCGAAAAGGGCAAATTTATTCATCTTTTAGGAGTATACAGAAAAAAAGAGATTTTCCATAGGTAGCGGCGCAAAGGGATTCGGAATGTGATCGTAATGTGCTGTGAAAGGTTATGAAGACCGTCAATACAATCGTTCACATTTCGAATCCCCACAGCTTACTTTTCGAATTGATAGGCGCGAATCCCGGGAGAGGGAACGAAATCCCCCTCCCCGCCATTAGAGCGGCACTACTTTCTTAACACAAAGATGTGCCAGGAGAGATAACCATTCTTCCCTCCGTCGACCCAGTGCCGTAAACCTTTTTTCATGTTTGCTATGTATTCTTTACTTACGTCCTTCGAAAGTTCCGCTTCACACGCTTTGGTTTCGCGTAAGACCCTTCCGTAATGGTTCGCTACCTGTTCGGAATGGTCTTCATCGGTCACCACCGTTAGTCCCAATTTTTCACCTGTTTTACGATAGAAAGAAGGCGAACCGAGATCATTCAAGTGAATTCGGTCGAGGATCGGCTGCAGAACTCCCGGCGGGCAATTATCCGATCGCATCGGATCGGTAAAAACAAACCGCCCTCCCGGTTTTAGGACCCGGACAACCTCTCTCATGACTTTTTCTCTATCGCCGCTGTGTAAAATCGCGTCTTGCGACCAGACAACATCAAAACTGCCGTCGGGAAAGGGAAGTTCTTCGAAACTTCCGTCTACAACATCGATACGATGGTCCAAACCCTGTTCCTTGTTCATCTTACGGTCCCGCTCATTTTCAACTTCACTCAAGTTCAGCGCAACCGCCTTGCAGCCGTACTCTTTCGCCAGAAAGCGCATGGCACCGCCATATCCTGCTCCGATATCTAATACCTTGGTATTTTTATCCCAGGGTCCGGCCAATTCAGCCATTCGTTCGACGGTCCTTCGGCTTGCGTCGCAGATTGATTCGTCGTCCGATTGATACAATCCTATATGTATATCTTCACCACCCCAAATAGAACAGTAAAATGTATCGGCATCACAACTATTATAATAATCTCTCGCGACCTTTGTTGTCGCTTGATCCGTACTACTCATAAAACTTACCTCCTCAAGCTTCTCTTTCTATTTATTCTCGATATTCCTTTTCGGCTACATGTATAAAGAAATCCGGTTCTTCATCTTTGAAGGTTTCCTGAAAATCACCGAATGTTTCTATCGTCTGAAAACCTACCTGCTCCATTAGATTAATCATATACTCTTTTCTGAGGGGAAACATGTTCAGATAATATTCCGATTTATCGGGGAAACTGTACCGAAATCGAGCCAGCCCCTCATCCACGTATGCTGGTTCGGCTACTACGTTATCACCGCAGTAGTAATATTGATGGGTACAATCATACCCGCAGTCAAGTATCGCGTCATAGTTTCGCTGGTCCAATATGAGAATACCGTCATGCTTTAACATCGCGTAAAATTCCGCCAGTGCTTTTCTCCTGTCGCGCTCCGAAAACAGATGCGTGAAAGAATTCCCTAAGCATATTATAGCGTCAAACTCGCCATGAACATCTCTATTCAACCAGCGCCAATCCGCGCAAACAGTGCTAAGAAACTGCCCACGATTCCTGGCATTTTCAAACGCCTTTGTAAGCATCTCTTCACTGCCGTCGGCACTGACTACATCAAAACCTGCCTGGAGCAGCCGTACGGAATGAAATCCCGTACCTGCCGCGACATCGAGGATTTGCTTGGCGCCCCGTTCCTTGAGAGTATCGATGAAGAAACTTCCCTCTCCGGTTGCGCGGGCATCCCAATCAATTAATTGGTCCCATTTTTCAACGAATCCTGAGATGTATTCGTCCTGATAGTGGTCAGTTTCCCGCATCTCTACCGGATCTTTACCGAATGATTGTTCTAAACATTTGTTTGTTGCTCTTGTCGCCATTTTTATCCTCCTGAGGAATACGTTTATTGTGATTAATACCGATAATGATCGGATTTATAAGGGCCCTCTTTCTTAACACCGATATATTCCGACTGTTCCTTGGTAAGTTCGGTCAGTTCGGCGCCCAATTTTTCCAAATGGAGCCTTGCCACCTCTTCATCCAGATGCTTCGGTAACCTGTAAACACCTGTTTCTCTTTTCTGCTTCCAAAGATCGATTTGGGCGAGAGTCTGATTGGTGAAGGAATTGGACATGACAAAACTGGGATGGCCCGTAGCGCAACCAAGATTGACCAATCTTCCTTCGGCTAAGAGGAATATGCTATGCCCATCCGGAAAGACATATTTATCTACCTGAGGTTTGATGTTTACCTTTGTGGTTCCCGACCGGTTATCGAGTTCATTCACCTGTATTTCATTGTCAAAATGTCCGATATTGCAGACGATGGCCTGGTCTTTCATCCGCGACATATGTTCCGCCGTTATTACGTCTTTGTTCCCGGTTGAGGTAACATAGATGTCCGCGTAGGGCAGCATCGACTCGATTTTTCTTACCGGATATCCCGCCATCACCGCCTGCAACGCGCAGATGGGATCAATTTCGGTAATAAAGACATTTGCTTTCAACGAGGCCAAAGATTGCGCCGACCCTTTCCCTACATCACCAAATCCGCAAACAACGGCAACCTTCCCGGCGACCATGATATCGGTGGCACGTTTAATACCGTCTACAAGGGATTCCCTGCATCCGTAAATGTTGTCAAACTTCGATTTTGTAACGGAATCGTTGACATTAATCGCGGGGACCAACAATTCTCCGGTAGTCTGCATCCGGTAGAGTCTGTTCACTCCGGTTGTCGTCTCTTCAGAGACCCCTTGCCACTCATCGACAACTTTCTTCCAAAACTGAAGGTCCTCTTTTTGTGTCTCTTTCAATAGAGCGTTAACAACGGAAAGCTCTTTATTATCAGTCGGTTCATCGAGTATTTCCGGATTCTTTTCCGCGTAATATCCTCTGTGAATGAGAAGGGTGGCGTCTCCGCCGTCATCGACAACTAGGTTCGGCCCCCTGCCGTCAGGCCAGGTCAGCGCCTGCTTTGTGCACCACCAATACTCTTCAAGATTTTCTCCTTTCCACGCGAATACAGGTATACCTGCTTTGGCTATTGCGGCCGCGGCATGGTCCTGTGTGGAAAAGATATTACAGGAAGCCCAGCGTACATCGGCACCCAACTCTTTCAAAGTCTCTATCAGTACTGCCGTCTGGATTGTCATATGAAGACTTCCCGAAATACGCGCGCC